>JAVBQM010000083.1:0-7609 GCA_031549065.1 Candidatus Gastranaerophilales bacterium
TTCTGAAACCACCACCGGATCCGCCTTGCCCGCCGGGCCTGTTGCCGCCGCCAAACTGTGGACGCGGCCTAAAACCGCCGCCGCCCTGACCTTGACCGCCATAACCGCCGCCGCCTTGACGATTACCGCCGCCATAGCCGCCGCCTTGACGATTACCGCCACCGTAACCGCCGCCGCCTTGACGTTGATAATTCGGGTTGTATGGCTTTTTGTAACCATCGCTCGGGCCGGTTCCTGCACTATAGCTTCTTTGGTAATTGCCGCCGCCTTCAGCAGGGGCGTCGACCGTTGTTCTTTCGGGGTACAAACAGTCAGGACAAATTACCCTTTTCGGGTTCTTGGTTTCGAATTCTTTACCGCACTTCGTGCATTTGTTAGTATACATCTTCCGGGTTCATCCCTCTTAATGGCTTGTTATAAAACTCTAAGCAGTACAATACTTCTAAGCAAAATTAAATAAAATAAACAAAAAATAATTAAAATAAAATATGCTCAACACTTATTTTATAATCAAAATTAAATTATGACAAGTGTTTTGTATGAGCTACTTTAAACGCAGTAGTTTCGGCTATATTTCGTCACAATTTGAATTTTTGTTAATTTTAAGTCATAATTAAATCAAACATGTTTACAATCACTTGTTTTTCCAATATAGTTAAATAAAAACATTATGCAGACGGGAGCGCAAAACGTGGAAAAGTTTAGATTAGATAGTTTCGATAGCAAAACCAGTGCAACCAGCTATGACCCAAAATATTCTTCAAATGCGAATATTAAAGTTGTCGGCGTTGGCGGCGGTGGCGGCAATGCAGTTAACCGAATGATTAAAGCGGGTCTAAACGGCGTTGAATTCTGGGCTATGAACACTGACGCTCAAGTTTTGGAAATGTCCAGCGCTTCAAAAAGATTGCAACTAGGTTCTAAATTAACTAATGGTCTTGGCGCAGGCGGCGACCCTCAAATCGGCGAAAAAGCTGGCGAAGAAAACCGCGAAGATATTCTTGTGGCACTCGATGGCGCCGATATGGTGTTTGTAACAGCCGGTATGGGCGGTGGAACAGGAACAGGCGCAGCCCCTGTTGTAGCTAAAATTGCAAAAGAATTAGGTGCTCTTACAATCGGTGTTGTAACAAAGCCTTTTGGTTTTGAGGGCAAAAAACGTTTAGCTCAAGCGATGAGCGGTTTAGAAAGATTAAAAGAAAACGTTGATGCTTTAATTGTTATTCCAAACGATAAATTAATGGAAGTTGTCGAAAGACGTACCACAATGCGCGATGCGTTCCTTGTGGTTGACGAAGTTCTTCTTCGCGGCGTTCAAGGTATTTCTGATATCATTATCGTTCCCGGTCTTATCAACGTTGACTTTGCGGACGTTAAAACAGTTATGCAAGCCTCAGGCTCGGCTCTTATGGGTATCGGTAAAGCCTCGGGCGAAGGCAGAGCACTTGAAGCGGCCAAACTGGCAATTAATTCAAGACTTCTTGAAACTTCAATCAACGGCGCAACCGGCATTATTATGAATGTAACCGGTGGTGCGGATATGACTCTTCATGAAGTTAACGAAGCAGCGGGCGTTATTCACGACGCTATAAGCGAAAATGCTGATGTAATTTTTGGCTCTGTTATTGATGACAGAATTCAAGGAGAAATCCAAATCACTGTTATCGCAACAGGCTTCTCGCTTAAAAACGGCGAAATTAAAATGAGAGAAGAAACAAAGCTAACAGCCGTAGACTTTTTCTCAGGCGGTTTTGGCGGCGGCCAAAGCCTCGGCTCTCCAAGCCCAAGCCCAAGCACCGGCACATCAACTTCAACTACAAGCGGCGGTTTCGGCAGTCTGGACACAACACCGGCGCCTCGCCCAAACTATGAGCCTACAGGTGGCGGCTTGCTTGATATTCCTGAATTTTTAAATCCAAAGAGAAATTAGAGATATAAAATAAAAAAGCTCCCAAAAGGAGCTTTTTTTGTGGTAAAGTTTACACTATGCTTTTAACAATCGACATCGGAAACACTAGCACAAGTTTTTGTATATTCGAGGGTGAAACAATAATTCAAAATTTCGACCTTGCCTCGGATTTAAGCAAAAGTGCGGACGAATATGGCATTTTAATTTCAAACCTTCTTGGGAATTTCGGCTTCGAGGGAAAAATCACGGATTGCGCAATAAGTTCTGTTGTACTTGCCTTGGATGAAATTTATGGGGCCGCAATTCAAAAATATCTTAATTTGACACCGTTTTGGATTAATCATAAAGCCAAAATACCTTTTGAAATCGCGATTGAACACCCTAAGGAACTTGGGGCCGATAGAATCGCAAATGCGGCGCTGGCAGTAAAAAATTACAAGCTTCCTGCGATTATAATTGATTTTGGAACCGCAACAACATTCGATATAATTGATGAAAATAAAAGGTTTTTGGGCGGGTTAATTGCGCCCGGGTTGAAATTGCAGGCTCAATCGCTTGCAAAGTTTACTTCAAAATTACCTAAACTAAAAATCGAAGCCGCAAAAGATTCTATCGGAAAAAATACGGTAGATGCAATGCTTTCCGGCGTTGTTTTGGGTCATTGTGCAATGGTGAGCGGTATGATTGAAAAATGCGAAAAAGAATTGGGTAAAAAAGCGACAATTGTTGCCTGCGGGGGATTTTCACACGCACTATACGACAAAATCGAACGCAAATTTGATTATATTGACAAAGATTTAACTCATAAAGGAATAATGCTGCTGTGGAAATTGAATTAAAAATTGAGAAGCTGGCTCACTGTGCGGCTCTGCCTGAATATCAAACCAAAGGCGCAAGCGGAATGGATTTATGTGCCGCAATTGATGCCCCCGTAACTCTTGAACCATTGGAGCGCAAGCTTGTCCCAACGGGCATTAAAATTGAACTTCCGATTGGTTTTGAAGCTCAAGTTCGCCCCAGAAGCGGCCTTTCTATAAAGAACGGAATTACGTTGATTAACTGCGTTGGCACAATTGACGCAGATTATCGCGGCGAGATTTGCGTAGGGCTTGTGAACCTTTCAAATGAAAATTTCACAATTCAAAGGGGTGATAGAATTGCTCAAATGGTTATCTGCCCCATAGTTTTACCCCAGGTTAAAGTTGTAGAAACGCTAGCTCAAAGTGCGCGCGGCGCAGGCGGCTTTGGCTCGACAGGTGTGTAATTTTACTAAAAGCCGCCGCTATGGTAAAATTTTTCTATGAAAAACAGGTGCGGCAAACTTTTTATCATTACAGGTCCCTCCGGCGTTGGCAAGGGCACAATTTTGAATGAATTTTTTACTTCTGCCCCGAATGTACGCTACTCAATATCCTCAACCACAAGGAAGCCGCGCGAAGGTGAAATTCACGGCCGCCATTATTATTTTATTAGCGAGGAAGAATTTTTGACCGCAATTGAACGCGGTGAATTTCTTGAACACGCCCGGTATGGTGAAAATTACTACGGCACGGGCGAAAAATTCGTTTCAGAAACTCTTGAGCAAGGATGCGATGTGATCTTAGAAATTGAGGTGCAAGGCGCCAAAAAAGTTATGCAAAAGCGCCCCGATGCTATTTCGATTTTTATTGCCCCGCCAAGCCTTAAAGAACTTGAAAGGCGCTTAAGGGGCCGTAAAACAGAAGACGAGGCTTCAATTTTGAAGCGCCTGGAAATCGCCCACACAGAAATAGCAGAAATAGATTTATATAAATACAACTTTAAAAACATCACCGTAGAAGATTCTCTTCACCAACTTCAAGAAATCTACAATAAAGAAACCTTGGAGGCTGTATGAAGATTTTAATCGGTATTACAGGCGGTATTGCAGCGTATAAAATTTGTTCACTTGTAAGAATGTTCAAAAAGGCGGGTGATGACGTTAAAGTTGTAATGACCCCTTCAGCGCTTGAATTTGTGGGTGCAAAAACATTCGAAACATTGAGCGAACACGAGGTTTATGTCAATCAATTCGCGCCCAAAAGCTCCACCAAGCACATATCTCTTGCCGATTGGGCAGATTTGTTTATTATCGCGCCTTTAAGCGCCAACACTTTAAGTAAATTCGCAAACGGAATTTGTGACAATCTTCTAACTTCGCTTTTTTGCGCTTGTTTGGGTAAAAAAACACCTACAATCCTTGCACCGGCTATGAATGACGGCATGTGGAACAACAAATTTGTACAAAAAAACCTTACGGCGCTTCGCGAGGCAGGCTGTAAAATAGTTGAACCGGAAGATGGCTTTTTGGCTTGCGGCACAACTGGTAAGGGCAGATTGGCTTCGATTGAAAAAATATATGCCGTTGCAGCCACCCCAAAACCTTTGAAGGGCAAAAAAATTCTTATTACAGCAGGCGGGACAAGGGAATACATCGACCCCGTTCGCTATATAACAAATTCTTCGAGCGGAAAAATGGGCGCAGCGCTTGCAATTACAGCGTCAGAGCTCGGCGCAGAGGTCGAATTAATTTCCACTTGCGACATTGAAGGTAATTTTAAAACTACGCACGTTGAAACGGCAAAACAAATGGAAGAGGCGGTTCAAAAATCTTTCGATGCCTGTGATTGCCTTATTATGGCTGCCGCAGTGGCAGATTTTCGCCCGACACAACAAAAAAACTCGAAAATTTCCAAGGATGAAATTGAACAAAACGGTGAAAATTTAATTCTTGAATTAACCAAAAACCCTGATATACTTAGAAATATATCTGCAAAAAAACGTAAGAATCAAACTGTGGTTGGCTTTTGCCTCTCAACTGAAAATTTAATCGAGAACGCGAAGAAAAAACTCGCCGACAAAAAATGTGATTTTATAATCGCAAATGAAGCTAAAGTTGCACTTGGCACAGACAAAAGCGAAATTCATATAATTGATAAAAAATGCAGTGTAAAAACCGAAAAGGGCACAAAACACGAGCTTGCACGAAAAATATTGGAGTTGATATGATTAAAACTGAAAGCATTATTTCAATCCTTGAAAGCTATGCCTCGCTTGACTTAGCAGAGAGTTGGGATAATTCGGGCTGGCAAATTAACCTCCACCACGACTACACAAATAAAGTACTCATAGCGCTTTCTTTGACTAAAGACGTCCTTGAACAGGCAATTACAAATGACTGCGACCTGGTTGTAACGCACCACCCGCTAATTTTCCACAAATTAAGCAAAATTGACGACACGGTTCTTGTGCAGGCAATTAAACACAACATCTGTGTGTACAGCGCCCACACAAATTTAGACAAAACCTACGGTTCAACAACGGATGCACTTGCAGGAGTTTTGGGGCTTAAAAACCTTGTTGCAATTAATGATTTTATCAAAATCGCCAATATAAAAGACGAGGTTGCTCTGGATGAATTTGTAGGAAAAGCCAAACAATCATTGGGTTCTGAGCGCATGAAGTTAATCAACCCCAGCAACATCGAAACCGTTAGAAATGTAGCATTGTGCGCAGGCTCAGGCGGCAGCTTCATCAAACTTCTTGCCGATTATGATGTCGATCTTTTTATAACAGGCGATATAAAATACCACGCAGCGCTTGAAGTGCGCGACTTTGCGGTGCTTGATGTCGGCCATTTTGAAAGCGAATTGCCGGTTTTACCGATTATACAAGGGCTTATTGCAAAAACAGGAGTGGAAACCGTTGTAGCACAAGAGCATGTGCCATGGGTATATATGTAAGAGGGGAATATGCCGATCAGATTTTTAACATCGGGCGAATCGCACGGAAAGTGCTTAAACGCCATTATAGAAGGGATTCCGGCAGGCTTTGAGCTTGATTTAGATTTTATAAACGAACAGCTAGCTTTAAGGCAACAAGGCGACGGGCGCGGCGGCAGAATGAAAATTGAAACCGAGAGGGTGGAAATTCTTTCAGGTGTGCGCTTTGGGCAAACAACAGGTGCACCAATTTGTATTCAAATTCAAAACAAGGATTGGGAAAACTGGAAAATTCCAATGAGCACCTCGGAAATTGACCGTGTTGCAAACGCGCAAATTCTCAAAGAAAAAGAAATTCATACCTATCGCCCCGGACATGCAGATTTTGCCGGCTCGATAAAATATAATCACGATGACATCAGAAATGTTTTAGAACGTTCCAGCGCGCGTGAAACCGCAACCAGGGTGGCCGTTGGCGCTATAGCGCTTAACATTTTAAGCAAGTTTAATGTCGAAGGCGAAGCCGATTTTATTTCAATAGGCGGCAAATCTGAAGAGGCTCAAATTCGCGCGGAGATAGACGCGGCGAGAGAAAAAGGTGTTTCATTGGGCGGCGAAATTCAAATAAAATTCAAAGGCCTGCCTGTTGGCCTGGGTTCATATGTTCACTGGGATAGACGCCTTGACGGCCTTCTGGCTCAAGCGGTTATGAGTATTCCTGCAATCAAAAGCGTTGAAATCGGCCTTGGTAAGGAAAGCGCAAATCTAAGCGGCGACAGGGTTCATGATGAATTATTTTATGAGGGTGTACAATTTAACCGCAGAACAAATAACGCCGGAGGTCTTGAGGGCGGAATGACGAATGGCGAAGAACTTGTAATTAAAGCCGCAATGAAGCCTATCCCTACTATGAAAACGCCGTTAAAATCAGTTAATGCTTTAACAAAAGCTCCCTCGGAAGCACATTTTGAAAGAGCGGATGTTTGTGCGGTTGAAGCGTGCGCAACCGTTGCCCTGAATATGGCAGCAATTGTACTTTTGGATACGTTCTTGGAACGCTTTGGCTGCGATAATTATAGGCAAATCAGAGAGAATTTTGAAATTTATGAACGCAGCAAATAATATTATTTTAATTGGAATGATGGGAAGCGGAAAAAGCACAATTGGCAAGGTTTTGGCCGATATGCTTAAATTTGATTTTGTTGATTTTGATGAAGTTATTGTTCAAAAACAAGGAATGAGCATTCCGGAAATTTTCGAAAAATACGGGGAAGATTTTTTCAGGACCCTTGAAAGCAATGCGGTAAGAGAATTCCTCGGGTGTAAAAATAAAATCATTGCAACCGGTGGGGGAATTCTTAAGAACCAACAAAATTTAGAAAACCTTAAAAAAATCGGAAAGATTTTTTATCTGGATGCACCGGCAAATATACTTTACAGAAGGATTAATGGGGATACCAACCGTCCGCTTTTAAAAACTTTAGAAGAATTTGAACAAACTTTAAATGAGCGTGAAGGCAGCTATTCAAAGGCGCATCATGCAATTGACGCCGCAAGTACGCCGCAAGAAATCGCACGGGAGATTATTGAAAAATGGAAATAACCGTAAAGTTAAATGCGGTCCCTCAAAGCGAATACCCGATCATAATTAAAGAGGGTTTGCTGTCGCAAATCAACGAACATATTGAGGTAAACAGTAAGAATTTTATTGTTACAAACGAAACGGTAAAATCATTGTACGGCAAGTATTTTGAAGACCTGAACGCCGAATTTATTACCATAGGTGACGGGGAAGAGTACAAAAATTTTGAAACTTACGAATTTATAATAAACGAGCTTTTGGCAAAAAAAATCGAGCGCAAAAGCAAACTAATCGCGCTAGGTGGCGGCGTTGTGGGCGATATTACAGGTTTTGTGGCATCAACCATTCTTCGTGGTATAGATTTTATCCAGGTGCCTA
>JAVBQM010000140.1:0-29410 GCA_031549065.1 Candidatus Gastranaerophilales bacterium
AAAAATATGAGGACAAATTTAAGGGCTTTGAAACTCTCGAGGCAGGCCAAAAATATACACTTCTAAGGAAGTAGGCGATGGCGAATATTCAAAATGAATTTATTTCGACAATTAGCCATGAAATAAGAACCCCGCTTACAAGCATTAAGGGCTTTAGCCAGACTATGCTTGATAATTGGGAACAGCTTGATGAAGAAAAAAAGAAAAAATTTCTGACAATTATAAATGAACAGTCTCAAAGATTAATAAAACTTGTTGAAAATGTTTTAAATGTAGCTAAAATTGACGCCGCAACCGATGCTTCGGATAGCGAATTTGTGTTGCGCGAAGTTAACCTTGAGCGTGTTGTGAAAAAAACTATTGATTTAATTAAAGTGAATTTTAAGGAGCATAATTTTACTATAATTCCGCAAAAAACGCCTCTGAATGTACTTTGCGATGAAGATTACCTACAACAAATTCTGGTGAATATATTAGAAAATGCCGCAAAGTATTCTCGCGCAGGTTCAAAAGTGAAAGTTTCCTTTGCGCCCCGCGGGGACTTTAACACTATTCTGATTAAAGATGAAGGCGCCGGCATAGCGTCAAACGATTTAGATAAAATTTTTGAAAAATTTTACAGAGCGGATGATTTTTTAACTTCAAAAACGCAGGGGAGTGGTTTGGGGCTCTACATTGCCCAAACTCTCGCAAGGAAAATGGGCGGCAAAATTGAAGTTGAAAGCACATTGGGTTTAGGCACTGTCTTTACAATATTTTTACCGGTGTTTGAAATTGAAAAGCTGACCAGGGGCGCAGCAGGGGCTACGGGAGGTTCCGGTGTATAGCGCAAATGTTTTTATTATCAGTAAGCGAAAAGAACTCTCGATCAAATATAAGCGCCTGATTGAGGGGCTTGGGTATACGGTTGTAACTATAATCAATTCGGTTGATGATGTTTTTTCGCAAATTAAAGAAAAAGAGCCGGAGTTGATTATTATTTCGGACACTATTTGTAATGATTTTAACAGCCTTGTAAAGCAAATTCGCGTGCTGACTTATAATTTTCGCCCAACAATTGTGGCGATTTCAAAGTCATCTGAGCTTTCCGATAAACTTGCAATTCTGGACGCCGGGGCTGATGATTACCTTGGCGAAGAGATTGACAAAAACGAACTTCAGGCAAGAATCAAAGCACATTTGAGGCGATATTTGGAAAATATGCTTAACTCGGCAACAAATTTTGTCGAAAAAGAATTAACCGTGAAAACCTTGAAGCGCGCGGTTTTATCAGAGAAAAAATCTTCGGTGGCATTAATTGAAATTTCGGGTGTAAATTTCTATAAAGAAATTTATGGCGAAATTGCTTATGAAAAAGTGCTGCAAACCCTTGGTGCGCTTATTAATTCAACGCTTAGTGCTGAAGATTTTATCGGACACTATTCGCCAAAAGAGCTTATTTTAATTACAAGTTCGCAAAAAGTTGAAAAAGTGGCTTCGTTCCTGACTTTTGCGTTTGATAATATTTTAGAGCGTTTTTATAGCGAAGCGGATTTTGAAAATAAGTTTGTAAAATATTTTTCTGACGAAAAGATTGAAAATAAAATTCCGCTGATGAGACTCTCGATCGCCGTAATCGAAGTAGGTGCGGCAACAAGTGCAGGTCTTGGGGGTGATTTTAAAACCGCCACAAATCTGCTTTTTTCAATTTTAAAAATGTGCAAAAACTCAAAGCAGTCTTGCTATATTATTGACAGGCCCAAAATAAAAGGCGCAACGGATGATATAGCACCCAAAAACAGGGTTTTAATTATCGAGCGCGATGATGCGCTATCATACCTTTTGCAAACTACTTGCGAATTAAAAGGGCTTGAAGGGCGCATTTTGAGTAGTATTAAAGATTTTGACGCGGTATATGAGGAATTTAAACCCAATGTGCTTATAATTGATGCCCATGGCGGCTTTGAAATTTGTAAAAAGCTTGCGGGCGAGAATAAGGATGCGAAAATAATCTTCTCATCGTCAGGTCATAAAAAACGTGAAATTCTTTCTGCCGGGGCAGATTTATACCTTCCAAAACCTTACGACATCAAGGTTTTGTTTAACTGGGTAGAGAAGTTTCTTAATGCCTAGTGGGCGAACAGCTGCAATACTCTTCCGGAGAAAATGTAATAAAGTCCGCCGGATAGCAACATACACACAGGGATTGTGAAAACCCAGGCACATACAATATTACCCACGATTCCCCATTTTACGGCAGAAAGCCTGATTGTGCTGCCTACACCCATAATTGATGATGAGATTACCTGCGTTGTGCTGACGGGAATACCTAGGTGCGATGCGGTTAAAATAATTGCAGCAGAAGAAGTTTCAGCTGCAAAACCGTGGACCGGTTTAAGTTTAATTACTTTTGAACCTATTGTGCGAATAATTTTCCAGCCGCCTGATGCGATACCCATTGCCATTGTAAAGGCGCAAATAACAATTACCCAAACAGGAACTTCAAAACTTTCGAGTGCACCGTAGGTCACAAGTGCCAAAGTGATTATACCCATTGTCTTTTGTGCATCGTTTGAACCGTGGCTGAAGGCCATAACGCCTGCCGATAAGAGTTGCAATCCTTTGAATTTTTTATTAATTTTTTCAGGTATGGCTTTAGCGAACATATGTAAAATCGCGAGCATTACCAAGAAGCCTACAAGGAAACCGAGCAATGGAGATGTCACCATTGGGATAATAATTTTCTGAATTAAGCCTTGAATTTTTACAACACTAAATCTCGAGTGGACAATTGCTGACCCCAAAAGCCCGCCGATTAAAGCGTGTGAAGAGCTTGAAGGTAAACCCAAATACCAGGTGAAAAGATTCCATATGATTGCTCCTAAAAGAGCGGATAGAATCACAGCTTGGGTAACGGATGCGGCGTCTACAATTCCTGCGCCGATTGTTTTCGCAACGTGTGTTCCGAAAAACGCGCCGCAAAATTCTAAGGATGCACCGTAAATAATTGCGTTTCTCGGGCTTAAAACTTTTGTTGAAACCACTGTAGCAATTGAGTTTGCGGCATCATGGAAACCGTTAATGTATTCAAAAGCTAACGCTGCGACTATAACTAAAATCAATATAATTAAGGTAATACTCATATTTTTGTAGTCCTAGTTGTGCTTCAACATTATACTTACAACTTCGTCTGCAACACTGTAACAAGAGTCAAGTGCGTTTTCGATGTCTTTGTATATATCACGGAATTTAATAATATCTATAGCTTCAAATTTGCCTGAATAAAGTTCATCCAGCGCTTTGTAGAGAATATCATCACCTTCTGTTTCAAATGCTTTAAGTTTTTGGTTGCTTTCTGCTGCTTCCTTGATATTTGCGATTTTTTGAAGCATTGAAACAATGTGGATTACTTCTTCGGTTGCTTTAACCAGAATATCTGCTTGCGCTTGCATGTCTTCGCACGCACATTTTATTCTATAAACCCTCATATTAAAACAAGCCTTAACAATTTTCTTGGTAATCTTGTTTAAAAGGCTTGTTAATTCTTGTATATCTTCCCTGTCAATCGGAGTAATAAAGGTATCGTTCAGCTTGCGCAGAGTCTGCTTGGCAATCTGACTGCTTCTTCTTTTAAGATTTTTGGCTTCTTGTAAATTTTCTTCACTTGTGCCTGCGCGTGTGATATCGCAATAAACTTTTGCAGCCTCATGACATGCTTTCGCGCTATTTGAAAAGAATTCAAAGAAAATCTTTTCTTCAGGCGGCAACAACTTTTTCAAGAGTTTTTGTAACATAAATTCTCCAAACTATTCCATACCCATGAATAACACATGATTTTTTCAGCGCAAGTAAAAAAAGATTAAGCTGAGTAAACTTGGCCCCTGCCTTCATTTTTACCCTTTATGAGTAGTGCATCAGCCTGTTCAACAAAATGTTTAACAGGGTCTTTGGCGTTAGTGTCTAAATCTTTAAATTCTTTTACACCAGCAGTTATGGTGAAACCTTGAGGTTTGCCATCTACAAGTTTTTGTACGTGGTTAACCCAGGTTCCGATTTGGGCGATTTCAAATTCTTTGTTGAAACGAGTGTTTAGGTAATTTTTTAAATCATCGTCATATTCAATCTTAACCTCGCCACTCTTTTGCAAAGAAACAATTTTATTGTTCAGATACCTTTGATCATTTTCGGAGGTTGCGTTGATTAGGGCATGCTCCACAAGCCTTTGAAATTTTCCCTTCATTGCCTTCATCGAGTCCGTTAACTGCGTGGCTAGAAATATTTTTGTCGCAGAGACTGCGTCCGCTCTTTGTTTGTAATCAGAAAAGTCCTTTTCTCTAATTTCGTACTCCGTTAAATATCTTTTGAAATCAACAAACGGTTCTTGTATGGCTTCAAGTTTGGCAATCTTTTTTTGAGCATTTTCGATGTAGCTATCGTAATAGCCCTGCAATTTGGGATTTTGGTTGATATTGCTGCTTACTTCTTTAGCTATCTTAACTGCAGCTTCCAAACTCGCACCGGGCATAGTGACGACAAATTCTTCCCCGCCATAGCGATATGCTTTGCAATCGTTTTGCTCCGCGGCTCTGCTGATTTCATCTCCTATGGTTTTAAGAAATTCATCGCCCTTATCGTGATCAAACAAATCATTAATTGATTTAAAATAATCCATATCAAACATAGCGACAGAAATGCCCGTGTTTTGTTTCTTCGCCGTTTCAATATCGTCTTCTAAATCGACATAAAGCGCCCTTCTGTTTTTTAAGCCCGTGAGGACATCTAACATCGCAATTTCATAGAGAAGCTGTTCGTTAAATAAATTCCTTCTCTCAGGATGTTTGGGATCACCCCTTAGCGCATCTATCACCCTGTAAATTTCTTCCGAACTTGCTACTTTTGGCGTGCTTGTAAATTTAACAAACGTATCAGCCCCCAAGGGTTTTAAGGGGTGATTTTGCGGCGCAGAATTTTTACTATTGGTGTTATTTGCTAATGGGAAGGTGATAATTTTGTTGATAAACATGTTTTTATAAAAACGGTGAAGATTTTTTTTGCTGTTTTTCGATTAATTCAAATTCAGCAACAAAAAACCGCCCTGTTGGACGGTTTTACTTGGTTGCGGAGGCCGGATTTGAACCGACGACCTCCGGGTTATGAGCCCGACGAGCTACCAGGCTGCTCTACTCCGCGCCAACCAACTTATTAAATTTTCAATCCTGTCGCATCCGGTAGCTCACGAGCTACTACTTGAAATCGCAACTTGCGTCACTCGGTGCTCTACTCCGCGGCATTTACACTTACATTCTACGCCATAAAGCCAAAATTGCAAGGTCTGGTCAAAAACCTTGAAAATACCCCGTTTCAACCTCGCTCAAAAATCGTTTAAATTCAAAAAACGTACTTAATTCTTCAAGTAACAACTCTTGAGTTAAACAGCTTTCCCAATTTGGTATTGTATCTGCAAGTTTAATTTTATCAGGAGTTATCAGCTCAAGCACGGCCGAGCTTTCCAGAAATCCGATAGCGGAACGTATCCAAATTTCGCTCACACCAAGAAGCTGCGCCATCTTTTGGGGCGAAATTTCACCGTTTTTCTTGTTATGCGCGTATTTCAACATCTTATAAAGGCTCTCAAAATAGTATTTTGGATCCGGCTCTACCTGCTCGGGCATAAGATGAATTTTTGATGCACCCGCGATGCACTGCTGCAACTCGTCCTCGCTTATGGGATAGTTAAAAAACATAACTTCGTCGTAATTTTCACATTGCGTCGCAGTTTTCAGGTTTTGAAATTGCCCTATGGACTCCAAAGTTTCTAATCTCGAAGCCAGGACTTTAATTTTTGAGTTTTTGGCGACGTAACCGTCAATTTTTTCTAGAATTTCCGAGAGGTTTTTATTTCTGTGGTCATAAATTTTTATTTCTACAGTTTCTGCCGCTTTGTGAATTTCAGGTGAAGTTTCGCCCTTGAGGTCAATAATTTCAAGCTGTACGGTTGTTGCGCCATTGAACACATTTAATTTCGGGTAAAACGCGATATCAAGCTTATCGCCGTTTTGTGCATTAAAATTACTTTTTCTCCACCAAATACAGCTTAGATTTTCGCCGTTTTTTTCACATTCAAATTTAAGATGGCTGCCCTCTTTGCCGACCTGTTTAAAATCAAGAAGTTTCACATTTTGAATACAAAAAACAGGTTGTTCGTTTTCCTGCCCGCAAGGTTCTAAAAGCTCGAACGTTCTCACCAGTTCTTCGCTCAGAGCGTGCTCCGTTTCAAAATCAACATCAAGCGCGCGGCCAAATTCAAGCTCATCTCTAAATATGGTGGCCATTTCGTCAATAGTTTTTAAAATTGCATCTTGAACGACTTCGAGCGAATTTTCTTCAGGGTTGAATGAAAAACCACCCGCAAGTCTATGCCCGCCATAACCTAAAAACAAATTCTCGTTCTCTTTTAAAATTTCGTAGATATTGTAAGGTTCGATACCCCGAACAGAGAAGCGAATTTCGCCATTCGCACTTTTCGTGCCCAAAAACACAGGTTTTGCAAATGTTTCAACAAGGCGCGAAGCCGCGAGACCGATTAAGCCTACATGCCAGTTTTCATCAAAAAGAATTATTGCATTTCCAACGGTGCCGATTTTTTTAATACATTCATTAAACATTTCATCGCAAAGGCTTTGGCGAATTGTGTTATAGTGTCCCAGTTTCTGAATTGTAGTGTTTAAAGTTACATCGGAAGTTTCAACTAAAAGTTCAAAAGCCTCATCGGGCCCTGACAATCTCCCTGCGGCGTTAATTCTTGGAACAAGTATAAAAGCAACATCGCGTGCGCTGAACGGACCCTTTAAGTCTAAACCTTCAAAAAGCTTTTTAATTCCCTTGTTCATACTCTTGTTTAATGCCTCTAGCCCTTGCGCTACAAGGGTTCTGTTATAGCCAATAAGGGGAACAAGGTCGCCTATTGTGCCTACGGCTGCAATTTCTAAAAGCTCATTCAGCAAAGGTGTGTCCGTACCAAGCAGCGCCTCTGCGAGTTTATACGCTACGCCTGCGCCTGCAAGATTGCATAAATCTTTAATTTGCGATGCTGTGCAATCTTCCCGAATAGCGTTTGGCGCGCTCGGGTTTAAAATAGCAAAAGCTTCGGGTAAAATCTCAGGTGCCTTGTGGTGGTCGGTTATAATCGTATCGATTTTAAAACCTTTAAGCATTGCAATAATTGCATTATCTGAAATCCCGCAATCAACAGTAATAACAAGCTTTAGCTTTTTTTTGGGCATCATTTTAATAAGTTCTTTTGAATTTAGCCCGTGCCCATGGGTTTCGCGGTTGGGAATAAAATGTGAAAAATTTGCGCCCAGGTGTTCAAAAGTCTTATAGAGTATGGCTGTTGCGCTCACGCCATCAGCGTCAAAATCGCCCCAAATCAAAATATGTTCATTGTTTTCAATCGCTTGTTTTATGCGCTCAACCGCGCGCTCCATATCGCAAAAGCAATTCGGAGCAAGGTTCTTGCCTTCCTTTGGGTTTAAAAATAAGCGCGCTTCTTCAGGCGTTTTAATTCCACGCAAACTTAAAAGGTGTGATAATACATCATTCCTCAAAAAATCTCGCAGCTCTTTAGAAGCTTCATCAGCCTTGCTATTCTTAATTCGCCAAATTTTTTCCAACTTATCTGTCTCTTAGTTTGGAGAGAAGTCGAAGCATTTCGAGGTAGAGCCAAACCAGGGTCACAAGAAGTGAAAAACCGCCGTACCATTCAAAATATTTAGGCATCATTGCGCCTGTGCCTTTTTCAATAAAATCAAAATCTAAAATAAAATTTAAAGCCGCAATTGCAATAATAACAACGCTAAATCCTATCCCAATAAGGCCGTTGTTATAAATCGGGCTGAACTTTAAAGCTGCCGGTGCAAAAAAGCTAAGTAAGATATTTATAAGGTAAAAAATCATAATCCCAAAAGTTGCCGTCATAACAACTGCGCGGAATTTTTCCGTTGCACGAATTGCGCCAACTCTATATAAAACAAGCATTGCAAAAAGCGTCAATATTGTTGCTCCGGCTGCTTGAAGAACAATTCCGTTGTATAAAGCCTGATACATCGCTGAAATCACGCCCAAAGCGAGCCCTTCGCAAAGCGCGTAGAGAATAGACAGCGGCATAGCGTATTTCGGTTTAAACGCTGTAATAAGTGCTACAATAAAACCGACGCCGATTCCAACCCATAACAGTATCATTGCCTTATCTAAAAAACCTGTCAGAAAAAGGCTCCAAGTGCAGCTTCCCGTGAGCACCACAATAAAAAGTAAAAAAAGTGTTTTATGAATTGTGCCTGCAATTGTCATCGGTGTATCTGAAATCGCAACGCCTTCATATGCTCTGCTTTGAGCCATAGGGTTTGATGTCATAGTTATTTCCTCCGTCTTCAACTTGATTATACATCAATTGTAGCCTAAAATAAAGCATATGATAAAGGTAGGTCTGACGGGTAATATTGCATCGGGAAAAAGTGAAGTTGAACGGATTCTAAAAGAGCTTGGCTATCTTGTTATTTGTGCCGATGAAATTGTGCACCGATTGTATGAAGATAACGAGATTAAGAACCTTATTATGGAAAAATTTGGGACTACCGATAGGGTTGAACTTGCACGTATGATTTTTGCAGACGCAGCCAAAAAAAAGGAACTCGAGGATATTTTACACCCGCGCGTGGTAAAGGAAATTGAGAAGTTTTTTGCAGAAAATGCGGGCAAAAACCTTGTTTTTGCTTCTGTTCCGCTGATTTATGAGGCGGGGCTTGAGAAGCTTTTTGATAATGTGGTTTTGATTGTTGCTGATAATAAAACCCGCGAAAAACGCTTAATGGCGCGAGATGACATCTCTCAAGAATTTGCAGAGTTAAAAATGGCCTCCCAAATTCCACAAGAAGAGAAAATCAAACGAGCGGATTTTGTGGTTGAAAACAATGGTACGGCGAAAAACTTGGAGGAAGAAGTTATTTCACTTGTTCGCCATCTTTCTTCATCTTGTTCTTAAAAAATGACGCCATTGGAGTTGCAAGAAACGGCACAAGGATTCTTTTGCATATAATTTGTGTGCCCACAAGGGTTGCAATTACTGCAAGACCCGCCTTTGACATATCTTTTACGTTGCTAAATTTCTGTGCAAATTTTTCCAAGGACATATCTTTGGGGTTTATTTTTTCAAACATTGCCTTCATAGCGTCTGTTGAAAAATATTTTGGAGCAATTTTTGAATCAAAAAACCTTGGTGCTGCGTGTGCTATTCCTATGCCGGCTGTTAGTGCGAAAATCTGGTTCAAAATTCCATTTGCAAGGTCAAGCCCGGCTACAAATTTTCTTTTTTCTTCGGGGATTTTTTCGTTCTTTAAAGACTGCGTGACGTAGTAATAAGTGGCAAGTGCGTCTTTCGATTGGGTTGAAATAAGCGCAATTGTTGCTGCAGCACCTGCAACCTTGGGATTGAAAAGCCTTTTTGCAGCACCCGTATTTAAAAGATTATTAAATAGTGCGCTCGGTTTTAGTTTTGAGGCTATGGCTGAAACATTCATTTCTTTGCCTCCTCAATCTTTAGTTCGGCGCTTTTTAGGGCAGTGGCTTCCTTGCATTTACTTTTCTTGGCGTTTGCGATATTGGGCATAAATTTTTCCATAAGGCGCGGGTAAACCCAGTTTAAAATGACGCAGGATATCGGAAAAGTTGCGAGCGTTACTGCTATGCCGCCATATTTTTGAATTGACTTCAGCTTGGTTGCCGCTTCTTTCTCGCTTAAGTTTTTTAAAATATCCAGCTTATTACCCTTGGCAAGATTTGTAACCCATTTATTAAATTGTGAAGCTATGCCAAGTTGTGCTCCGACAGCGATTACAGCGGAAATTGGCTGGCGCATTGCGGAATAAATTTTTGTTTCTTTATCTTCCTTGGAAAGAGGGTTAAAAGCAATGAAAACCGGTGCCACAAAAGCTGTTCCGATTGCAGTAACAAGCGTGTTTAAAATTTCCCCGTCGTGTTGCTTTAATTTAGCTAAAAGTTTTGGTATTTTCGGTAAATTATTGATAATCTCATCGGTAGCACCCTTTGCCACAACTGATGTGCTTTTTGGAGCAATCTTTTGTGTTAAAAATTGGCCGGCAGAAGAAGCCGCGCCACGAATTTTGTCCGCTATCAATACCATTTTTTAACCGACTTTTAATTCACTTTCCACATTATTAAAAACAAAAATCAGGAGAAAATTGCCTGTTTTTGCGGGCTTTTTTCAACCAATTTTAAATTCATAGTGTTGATATTTGTAAGATAAAAAAGGTTTACAACTATAAACACAACCGCCAGAATGGTCTTGGTAGTTTTTGATTTAAAGCTTACAAGCCCTGCGGCGAAAAACAATATTAAAATCGGGTAAATTTCGACTATATAATTTGTTATAAATGCAAAACCCGAGAAGCCGCAAAACACCAAAATGCTAAAAAATGTTGACAAAGCCGCAGTGCCAAGGCAAAAATCTGCACTTTTTGGTTTGACATAATTTTTAAATATGCAAACCGCAGCGATTGCAAGCGGTAAAATTACAAACGCGAAAAACCCGACGCCGAGTGTTACGCGGTTGTGAATAAGGCTTGATAGGGCAGGTGTGGACGCTCCCGTTATATAAAACGAGAAAAAGTTGGCAAGCGAGAAAAGTATTTTTGAACCGCTCGCAGGAGCGATATGTGATATAAGTGGAAAAACTGCATTACCGATTTTAGCGAGTATAAAAATAGCAACAGGTAAAAGCAGGGCAATAACCCCGATTAACTTTGTTAAATTCCCTTCTACAACGGCTTTCTTATCATTAAAAACAAGAAGCGTGATAACTGTTATTAATGTAAAAATTATGCTTGTCGGATGAACCATTGCCGCCAAGATTCCAAAAAATGTCAGAAATCCCCAATTTTGCGCGTTTTTGGCGCCTTTCTTTTTTGTTGTGTTGAAAATTTTTATTGCAAACAAAAGGAAAAGCGAACTCAGCAAAAATGCCCAAGATTGCACCCCGCCATAATAAACCAAAAACGGCGCTAATGAGGCAAACAGCGCGCTAAAAAGTGCGACATTCTTGCCCTTTTTTTCGCCAGCAAATTCGAGCCCGACAAAAAACATTGCCAATGCGCCCAAAACCCCTGAAATTAGGTTTATATAAGGTGCTGCCGCCCCGAGGTTAATGTTTGGGACCCTTAAAGCGCTCCAAAACCCTGTTTCCGAGGTACCCCCAAAAAGCACGTTAAAAAAAGGCGCTGCTTCAAGCTGGTTTGAAATACCGTAGTGCCCAGAATGGACACCCCAAAACCTTATCAGCGCAGCGAAAAATAAAATTCCAAATAAAATAAAATAATCTTTTCTATCCATTATTTGATTCTATCAAAATTTCGCATACATGTACAATGGGGTACAACAAATTGACTTCTTAATGCGCCTCATAGTATCATTCTAAGTATGGATTACGGCAATACAATCGCGATAGTTTGTAATAAAACATCCACAATCGACGATGTTATGAACAAGCTTCTTTTGCTCAGAAGTCTTGATGAGGTCACAACTTCGACGCTGGAGGGCGCGCCCTTTAAGCTGAAACCGAATACCCCAAATGTTATAATTTTACATTGCGAAGATGACAGCGAAGCTTGTTTAAAGTGCTTAAGCGCCCTAAAAGCCGATGCGCAATTAAAAAATTCACCCGTAATAGTTCTTGCCAATTGCTGTGCAAGAGAATTTTTTATAAGTGCCTATGAAGCCGGTGCAAGTGAAATTATGAGCGCGCAAGCGGGCGACCACGAGCTTTTAATTCGGACCATTTGGGCTCTAAGGCGAAATGACATTGAGCGTAAAAACGATGCCTGTGAGCGGTTTTTGTATAAATATGACATAATTGATGAAGAAACAGGTTTTTGGGGTAAAAAATACGGCGAAGACTTTATTTCAAGCGAAGTGTCTTCATCTGTGAAGTATGGCATAAACGCTTGTTTGATGCTTATTGGGGCCAACAAAAGAAAAAAACTTTTATCGGACACCATTCAAAATTCCTTAAGAGCGCAAGATAGTGTGGGTATTTCAAAAGAGGGCAATTTTTACATTTTTCTTCCAAAAACAAGCCCGAATGGCGCAAGCACTGTTTTTGAGCGTATAAATTCCAATTTCAGACTTGAAGGCGGGCTAAGGGCAAGTGTTGTTGAAATCGGCCATACTCCATTCCCAAGCCTGAAATCACAACTGGAAGAAACATTAATCAAAACAGGAAACGGCCTAGCAACTGTGCCTATAACCGTTAGTACGGTTGCAAAAGAAGCTATAGTTGCGCCAAAAGCCAGTAAATTAAAAAAATTAAAAGAAAAAAGAAATCTTGAAAACTTTAGCGAAAACGTGAGGCAAGAAATTAAGGAAGTGCCGAAACCCGAGGCCGAAGAAACAGAAGAAGAGCGCAATTCAATTCTTTTCAGGCAGTCGTTTTTGAAAAAAATCAAAATTATAATCGAACCTTTATTCAGGAAATACGGTAAGTTTATTCAGGAAAATTTTGAACGTGTGGTTGTAGATAGCGCCGCGTTTGATGATAAATGTGAATTTTCGGTTGCAAAAGGCGAAGTTACAATGATGTTAGTTATCCGCCACGGCGGGCTTTCAAAGGTTGAAGTTGATATTATCAGCCAAATTGGAACCGAAAAACGAGCCAAAAGAACAGTAATGGAAATCACAGAGCTTGATTTTGAAAAATTGTCGAAAATTATAACAATACTAATTAATGAGTTCAGAAAAAATGTTTAAAGAATATGTAGATGCGCTTGAGCGTGAACTTTGTGCTTTATTTGAAAATCCAAAGCTCGAAAAACACTCTCTAATCAAAGAAGCTATGGCCTATAGCGCCCTTTTGCCTTCAAAAAAGCTGCGCGGAATTTTGTGTCTTGAAGCTTGCAGGATATTCGCGGGCAATTGGAAACAGGCGCTCCCTACAGCTTGTGCAATTGAAATGCTCCACACTCAAAGCTTAATCCATGACGACTTGCCCTGTATGGATAATGACGATTTAAGGCGCGGAAAACCTTCCAGCCACAAGGTTTTTGGTGAAGCTGTTGCGGTTTTGGCCGGCGATGCTTTAATTTCTTATGGTGCGCAGGTGATTTTAGAGCGTACACCAAATTCTGTGCCGCGCGAAACTTTGCTTAAGGTTTTAAATGGATATTTAAGCGCTGCGGGCGCTTTCGGTATTGTTGGCGGACAAGTTGCAGATATTATCAGCGAAGGTAAAAAAGTAAGCCTTGAAGAACTTGAATTTATCCATAAGTTTAAAACGGGTACTATGTTTGAATTTGCACTGAATGCCGGAGCCCTTTTGGGCGGAGCCGATGAAAAAGGATGCGCGGCAGTGCAAAAATTCGCGCAAAATTATGGTCTTGCATTTCAAATCAAAGATGATATCCTGGACGCTACTTCAACAATAGAGGAGCTTGGAAAAACCACAGGTAAAGATGCAAAGGTTCAAAAAGCCACTTACGTAACGATTTTGGGGATTAATGGTGCGAGAGAAAAACTAAATGGTCTCATTCAAAATTGTTATGATATAATTGAGGCTGAACACATTAAAACAGATGTGTTTGTCGAAATTCTTAAAAAATTAGAGAAATAGGGGATTTATGTTTTTTAATACCGGTTATGAGGCCTTATTCGCGGCGATTTTCTCGGCTTTTAGCGCACAGGCACTTAAAGTTATTACCTATTTCTTTACACACAAAAAATTCAATTTCAAAATTTTCACAACAACCGGAGGCATGCCGAGTTCTCACACATCAGGTGTAATTGCGCTTAGTGCTTGCACCGGCCTAATTAGTGGTTTTGACAGTGTTGCCTTTGCCATTTCAATGGGTTTTTCAATTGTTGTAATGCAGGACGCAGCAGGCTTAAGGCGCGCTGCAGGAAAAACTGCGGCAACGTTAAATCGCTTAATTAAAGAAACAGCGGAACAAACAGGCAGCGGCACCCCGCATGACGTACTCAAGGAACTTTTGGGGCATACACCGTTCGAAGTTTTTTGCGGCGCGCTTTATGGTATAGCCGTGGCATATTTTATACATTACTTACCAAATATTTTAAGGAGTTTTTAAATGAGAGAATTATCCCCGCTTCATGAGGAAAGATTAACCTACAAGCCAAAGTTGGCAGGTGTTTTAGCAAAGGGCATAAAAAGCATTTCGCTTGTTGAAGGTGAAAAAACAAGCGCTGTTAAAAATATGGAAGAAATACAAGAGCTTTTCCCTGAAATTTTCGGTAAACCTATTGTGAAATTCAGCGATAGCGGTGAAAAATTAAATTACGAAAAGAAAAACGTAGGCGTGATTTTATCGGGCGGACAGGCGCCGGGCGGCCACAACGTAATCGCCGGCCTATATGACGCCCTTAAATCGGCAAACCCGGAAAATGAACTCTATGGTTTTCTTGGCGGCCCGAGTGGTATTGTAGATGGTGATTACATCAAATTCACCGATTCTTATATTGATAAATTCCGCAACACGGGCGGTTTCGACATAATCGGTTCGGGTAGAACAAAACTTGAAACAGAAGACCAGTTTAAAGCTACTTATAACACTTGTGAAAATCTTGGAATCAACGCTATTGTTGTTGTTGGTGGGGATGATTCAAATACAAATGCTTGTATGTTGGCACAATGGATGGCCGAGAAAAAGACAGGAATTCAAGTTATAGGCTGCCCGAAAACCATTGATGGCGACTTGAAAAACGACCAAATTGAAATTTCATTTGGTTTTGACACGGCAACAAAAACTTATGCAGAACTGGTTGGAAACATTCAGCGTGACGCGAACAGTGCGAAAAAATACTGGCACTTTATTAAATTAATGGGAAGAAGCGCGAGCCACGTGGCGCTTGAAGTTGCGCTTCAAACGCAGCCGAACATAACGCTTATTTCTGAAGAAGTTGAAGCGAAAAGCCAGTCGCTTGATAGCATTGTAAATTATATAACCGACATTGTTGCAAGGCGCGGTAATGAAGGCAAAAACTTTGGCGTAGCCTTAATTCCGGAAGGTTTGATTGAATTTATTCCCGAGATGAAATCAATGATTTCAAAACTCAACGATATTCTTGCAATTGTGGAAGATGACGCGGACTTTATGAATGCGCACAACCAATGCGAAAAATATGATATTATTCAAAGCAAAATGGAATTTGCCGAGGCTTCCGTGTTCCACGCGCTTCCCGTTATGATTAAAGACCAATTGCTTATGGACAGAGACCCGCATGGAAACGTTCAAGTTTCAAGAATTGAAACCGAAAAGCTTTTGATTGAAATGGTGCGCGAGAAATTAAACGAAATGAAAAAGCAAGGCACCTATAGGGGTAAATTCTCTGACCAGGCGCACTTCTTCGGTTATGAAGGTCGTTGTGCAATGCCTTCAAATTTCGATGCGGATTATTGCTATTCCTTGGGTTATAATGCTTTTGCGCTTATTCAAGCCGGCTTAACGGGCTATCTTTCATCGGTTAAAAACCTCACAAAACCAGCTACAGATTGGGTTGCGGGCGGTGTGCCTTTAACTATGATGATGAATATGGAAAAACGCCACGGTAAATTTAAGCCTGTTATTCAAAAAGCACTTGTAGAGCTTGACGGGCCCGTGTTTAAAGAGCTTGAAACTCATAGAGAAACTTGGGCGCTTGAAAACAACTATATTTTCCCGGGTGCAGTCCAATACTTTGGCCCGAGTGAAGTTTGCGATATAACCACTCAAACTTTACTATTAGAACAACAAACGCTGGTTCGCAATTAATCCGTAATTAGCTTATCATAGCGAATGTCGTGTTCTTCGCAGTTAATTTTTTCACAAATAAGGTCGGCGGGTAAAACCACGACCTTTTTTGCGCATAAATTATTTTGCGCGAAGAACCTATCGTAAAAACCGCCGCCATAGCCTATTCTGTTGCCCTCGAGGTCTGCGCCGAGTGCAGGAATAAAAACAACATCAAGATTACTCAAATCTTCAATTGGCATACAAAGCGGTTCAAAAATTCCGTAATTATTTTCGCAAAGTTCATCGCCATTACAATAGGGGCAAATTTCAAGCTTGTTTCCATTGCAGCGCGGCAAGTAAAATTTCTTTTCGCTAAAATCCAAAAGCTCAAGAAGGTTAATTTCATCACATTTTGGGTAAAAAATAAGCACATGTTTTGCGTTTAAAAAACATTCTTCATTTTTAATTTTTTCAACAATACTTTTCGAGATGCACAAAATCTCGCCTGCTTCACTCAAGCGGGCACGAATTTCACGGTTTTTATTTCTTAGATTTTTTTTATCGTACATTAGAAGTGATTGTTGAGTATTTTTCCCTCATCATTTTAGCATATATAAAGCCAAAGTGAGGCTTTTCGCCGGTTGTGACTTTCTTTTTTATTTTCCCTTTGCAATCTTTTCGCGGTTCGTTTTGATAGCGCAGCAAATAATCTATAAATTTTTCACTATACATAGACCCCCTTCACAAATAGTGCATATTTTAATAAAAAATTTTTGCACTGCCGAATTTCAGCCTGCTTAATACTTTGTTACATCGTATCGTTCTTTAGCCGTGCTACATGCAGACTTTGCTGATTTCGCCCAGAACATGTATATGCAGGTGAAAAACAACTTGCCCCGCGCCTGCACCTGTGTTTATAAGGGTTTTATATTCTTTGACATTTAATTTTTGAGTGATAAATTTAATTGCTTTGAAAATTTCCACAAAAAGATTAGCATCTTCAAGATCATTAAGGGTTGGAATATGCGCCTTGGGGATGACAAGCATATGAACAGGTGCTTTGGGGTTAATATCGTTAATTATGAAAAGATGCTCGTTTTCGTATAATTTCTCGGACGGGATTTCACCTTTGGCAATTTTACAGAAAATACAATTTTCCACTTTTATTTCTCCTTTATTAATTTTGTGTGGCAATCATCCCCACCTGTTTTTAAAAGGCCCAACTCTTGCGTTATTCTAAGTACTTTTGCGCGCGAGTGGAATTTAACAATGCCTCTTAAGCGCTCATAAGGGTAATAAACTTCAACGCCATCGAGACCAAACTTCACCAGTTTCTTAATAAAGCTTTTTAAAGAAAGTGTCCAGCAGCAGCAAGGGTGGGCAAAAACCGCAACTCCGCCCGCTGCGTGAATTGCTTCAATTACTTTTTTAGGGTGGCGCGAATAAAAAAGACGCGTGACGCTTCTTGTGGTTTGCCTTTTGCTTTTGGCGCAAATTGCTTGCAATTGTTCGTTTTCAGGGTCAATGCCGTAACCTATAATGTGCAAAAGGACATGTCCTAAAATGCAGTCAAATTCAACTGCAGGAATTAAAATTTCGCAGTTTTTATAGTCAAAATTTCTATAGCCTTCAACTGTATTGTGGTCGGTTATTGAAAAATGTTTTAACCCGAGTTTTTGGGCTTGCGCGACCAGTTCAGCAAAGTCTTCTTCGCCGTCAGAGCAATTTGAATGTGCGTGCAAATTTGCGACCCCGTAATAATCGTCTTCGCGCAGTATTTTTAACCTCTCAAGTATATTCATTAACTCCTCAATATGTTACAATCATTCTACAATAAAAAGGAATTTAAGTATGAATACGGAAGTTCAAAGTTTGTCTATTTCTGACATTATTGTCAATTCTTTTAAAAAAACTTTCTTAAATTGGAAAACATTTTTGGAATTTTTAATGCTGCCTTATTTGGGCGTAATTTTAGGTGTTTGGATTTCAATATTACCGCCGATATTATTAATGGCGATGTACACCAAAAAGGGCTTTTCCGCTTCCCCGGGTGCAGCAGTTAGCGTATTAATTTGCGTTTTGCTCGGGCTCGCTATTTTCGCGTGTTCTTTTTGGATATACATGGTTAGGAGTGCAGCCTGCTATAATATTGCAGGAAAGTTAATTGCCGAAAATCAAGTGGGCAGTCTTGAAGAGGCCGAAAAAGACATTTCCCAAAGAAGTGGCTCTTATGTGAAATTTCTACTTTGGGCGGCGCTTTTTGGCCTTGTTATATTTTTTGTATCAATGGCAATATTATTTTTAATGTTTGGCAAAGGAATGGCTGCGACACAGGGTCTTGTCTATTATCAAAGACAATTTGTAACACAAATTTTAAGCGTTATTGCGGGTGTACCATTTGCTTTGTCGCTGGCTTCGTTTGTTTTTAATCCGGAACTCAAACCGCTTAATTCAATCATTAAGGGTCTAAAGCTCGTTGCGGCTAATTTCTTGCATACGCTCGGGTTTTATGCACTTATTTGGTTAATGCTTTCTGTAATAAATTCTGCCGTGGCCTTGTCCGGCTTAACCATTATGTTGATAGGCGCAATTCCTTTGACTGTTGCAATTATATTAAAAGCGGGCGCTGCCGCGGTCGCTTTATTTGGTGTAATTTTTGTCCTGATTGCAATTGTGGCTATGCTTTTAATGTTTGCAGCCATATTAATTGCAGGAGGCCCTTTGGTTACGTTATTTTTAACATATTGGTATTCGCGCCTTGAGGCGAAAAGCAATACAGCGCAACAACAAGAAGGAGTTTAATATGTCTGTTGAAACTACGACTCTTACAATAAAGGAAATTTTTGAAGATTCTTTTAAAAAACTGTTCAGCAATAATTTCGGGCCACTTTTTACATACATGCTATACCCGATTTTGGGACAGATGTTTGGAATAGCAATTGCTATTGTGCCTGCACTTATTCTCCCAATTATCACGATGACCGGGGGTAACGCGTCAGCTATGCTTCCTGTGGTAATCTTGGGCGCTTTAATCGGTTTGCCGCTCTTTTGCCATGCTTTCTGGAAATACATTGTAAGAACCGCAGCGCTTTGCACTATTTCAAAGGAATTAATTAATAGCGGAAAACTTGCAGACTTCAAACCGGCAGAAGAGCAAATAAGGAAAAGAAGTTCCGCCTATATTAAACTGCTTCTTTGGATAGCATTAATCTGCATCGTATTTTTAGTGCCTATCTGTGTAATTTTTGTACCATTTTTGACTTCGTTGGCGACGATGCCCATTGTGACGCAAATGCTTGTGACGATTCCTGTTACATTTATCTTTACTTTAATTGGCTTTGTATTGCCGTTCGCGTTTTTACCAACCTTTGCACTTAACCCGGATTTTAGCGCAATGGAAACACTTAAGAGGACTTTTGAATTGGCAAGAAGCTGTTTTGGAGAAACCCTTATATTCCTTTCGCTCGTATCTGTCATTTGCGTGCTACTCAATCTTGCTTCCTCGGTTCCGTTTGTCGGAATTGTTGTAGCTCCGGTTGTAACAATAATCACGGCGCTTTTAATACCGCTGCTTGTCACTCATTGGTACTTAAAGCTTGAAGCCAATTAAGCCAGGCGGGCGATCTAATGTTTTCGCTCTAATTTTTTTAACAATTTGAATTTTTTTGAATTTTGTGGCATTCTATTACTACTAGGGATGTAATATATTAATTTACCGGGGAAGTTTTGAGCACAGTACTGAAAATTGAGAAAGAGCAAGGGAAGTACGCGAAGAGTATCGCGTCAAAGCTGAACGCTTCAATTGGACGCAAAAAAGGCATGATTGACCTTTTGGGAGTGACCTTATTTGCGAAATTTATGAAAAAGCAGCATATTAATTTAAATTTAAAAAACTGCCTTCATAAATTCCCTTTTGCGCTTGAAGAATATAAAATTACCGATGCCTCCTACAATGGCCACAAAATTTTTGTAATTACCGTGTTTAATGAAAACTACATCCGTATTCCAAAATTGCACTTTACACTTGGAATTCAACCCGATTTTTACGTTATTACAGAAGTTAACAAAGATATTGAAAAGGGCGTTATCGGCGGTTTTATTCTTCCCAAAGATGTAGTTAATGCACCAAGTGACGATAACTTTTACTACCCCCCTAAGCGCAATATTTTAAAAATTGAAAAGTTGATTGACATCCTCAAAAATCCGCGCCAAATGCGTGAAACTTACGGCAAACACCTTGAAACAAGCGCGATGTTTGTAAAATTGGTAGATGGCGAACTTTCGCAGCAATCTAAAAATAAACTTATTAAACACCTTATGACTTGCGAAAGCTGCACGATAAAGCTTCGCGATTTTATTCAGTTCGATTCTGCGCTGAGCCCTGCGCAATATTTTGCGAAAGCTTTCGGTGATGAAGATAGAGCCATATTACAGACTAAAGTGAACAATAAAGCGGATTCCGATAATATTTCAAATACCATTGTTCAAATGCCGATAGAGCAAAGAGAAATAAAGCCTCTTCAGACAAATCCGAATCTTGATGTCAGCGCTATACCATTACAAGAGCCGCCTTTGCAGCATACTTACCAAAGCATTGAAGATACAAGCACGGTCGAATTTTTAAAGAAGAAACTTGCAAGCCAAAAACAAGTAATAGATTTAATGTTTCAAAGTAAAAATCTCAAAGTTTTCGAACTCCTCGATTTTTCAAAGATTAACATAAAAGACCTGGGTAAGAAAAAGAAAATACTTATATCCACGGGTATTGCAGGGCTTTTGCTTTTCTTCTGTGTCACAGGCGCTGTCGTAAAACAAGTCAAGGATGCCAAACCCCTCGAAATATCAGATTCCATTGAGAACCTCAACTATAATGACCAGGGTTTTTATGATGAAAAATATTCACAAGCCTATTTTGAATCACAAAACGGAGTTGGCCTCGACTACAGCTTATCAAGGGCATCTGACGGGAAATCAAGCGTGAGCGGGGTTCGCAATATTTCCTGGGAAGTTGATAATGATACGGCCGGCAAGGAAGAATACACAAAATTCTTGCAGATTGTAGGCAAAAACATCAAACTAAGCCTTCAAAACGAGCTTTTGTTGACATCTGATTTTCCGCGCAACCACATCATTAAAGCAGAAATCAAGTTTGCAGGTAATGGAAACGTAGGCAGCCTGAAAATGCTCCAAAGCTCGGGTTCACGCCAAATTGACGAAATGATACAAAAATGTATTTATGAAACACTTTCCTACATCAAGCCGCCAAAAGCGGGATTTCTGGGCAGAAACCCAAATATGACCCTGGTAATAGAACTTTAATCGGGTTTTAATTAAGCGCCAACAATGTTTTTAGAGATTTGCTTTTTAGTGCGCTCAATTTCTTTAAGTTTCTTTTCTTGGGCACGAACCTGTTTTTTTAAGGTATTACGCTCAGTTTTAGCCACGTTATAACGCGTGTTGGCTTCGCCATATTGAGTTTTATAGTTAATCAATTGCTCGCGAATGCCCACTTCTGCGCCTTCAAGGTTTTGAATTGCGCCTTGAAAATTTTCATTTGAAATTTTTATAAAATTAGGAAATTCTCCCGGAGCTTGCGAAGTCGAAGTTTCTGTCACGGGCGCCGCGTATGCAACAGGTTTTACAGAGGGTAGAGGCGCGCTTGTTTGAGCAGCCGGAGTATAACCATTTGTGGGCGTTAAGTCCATTTGTTGAAAATATTCATCGGCACTATCTGTTGAAGAAAAAATAGGCACACCGCAATAAGCATTTGCGGTTGTTAAAGCTAAAACTGCACCCAATATCATATATTTTTTAAACATTGCTACTACTCCTGATTCTAATCACCACTGTCATTTTAAACGTTGTTGGGGGAGTAAATCAATAATCCAAAAAATGTATTTATTCGGGTTTACAAGTGCAGCTTAAACCACATATGCCATTAGCGAAGGGGCGTAGACTTTTGAGTTGCGAATTTTTTCGATTGCTTTTTTTTCGATTTGGCGAATGCATTCTTTTGTAACGCCATAAATATTGCCTATTTCTTCGAGGGTCTTTTTGGCCACAACAGCTGGAATTCCAGGTGTATTCGCAGCGTCTTCGTTATTTATGCCGAAACGCAACGTCAGAATATCTTTTTCGCGCTCTTTAAGGCTGTCTATTGCATCCAAAATGTTCGCCTTAAGCTCTTGCTGTTCGATTTTTTCCTCTGCGCTGCTTCTTTTGTCTTCAATTATTTCAGCGTAACACATCGAGTTGTCACCGCCGTTTAAATCAAAGCTGCTTTCAAGCGAAATTGCTTTGTTGTAGGCGTTTAAATATATATCGATTTTATCCGGGGCAATATTTAATTCTTTGCAAACAATGTCTGTGTTTATCTTGCAGCCATATTTTGCCTCAAGCTGTGATTGCGTTTTTTTATATTTTGATAAAATTTCTTGAATATAAACGGGGACTTTCATGCAGTGTGATTGTTCTGAAATCGCCTTGAACATTGCCTGTTTTACCCACCAAGTAGCATAGGTGGAAAATTTATATCCTAAGTCGGGGTTAAATTTATCAACCGCAACCATAAGGCCAATGTTGCCCTCTTGAATAAGGTCAATAAGCGGTAAATTGCTTGTATGTATTGACTTTCTGGCCACCATAACGACAAGCTTTAAGTTTGCTTCAACGAGTTTATTTTTTGCAAATTTATCACCTTTTTTTGCGAGTTTTGCAAGTTCTTGTTCACGTTCAAAGCTCAAAGGCTTAATTTTAGCGATTTTTCTTAAATACTTGTTAACTTGCTCATCTTGAATTTGCGCGTTGGCGCTCATAGCTTCGCTCATAAAATATTCTCCTGTATTAACCTAATTTTTTGTGCCACAAATTAAACCCTTGGCAGATTGAACTTGCCCGGATTTTTTAACCAATTCTTCAAGCTAAAACTACCTTCTTTTGAAGGTGTTTTTCGATTTTGTGTGTAAGAGATAAGTTGACTTATTAGATATAATAAGTATATACTTAATATATCAGAAGGTAATTTTTTTCGCAAGTGTTTGGGGTGCTTTTGTGAAGAAATATTAAGCTGAATTTTTGGAAAACGATGCTCTTGTAATATTTCTTAACAATTATAAAATGTCTGTCGGGTCAATGTCCGCTACCATTTTGATGTCCTTAGGAAGAATAATTCCGCGCAAAAAATTTAGCACAAAGCTATGTCCGCGCTCGTCGAGTTTATTCTTAACAAGCAGATTAAAGCGATATTCGTTTCGAATTTTCTCTAACACACAAGGGCTCGGGCCAAGCACAATAAGTCTTTCGGCAAGTCCTTGGTTATCAATAAAACCTTTTAGCCGCATTGCAATTTCAAGCGCCGATTTTTCCGCCCTAAAAGGGTTTGAGGCAGATAAGACTACTCTTATAACTTTAGAAAATGGCGGATAGTCAAGCGCTTCACGCATTTCAATTTCTTCATTGTAGAATTTAGGGTAATCTTGCTCGCTCGCGTGCGTTAAAAAAGCGTTTTCGGAGTTATAGGTTTGAAAAACTACTCTACCGCTGTTCCCGCTTCGCCCCGAACGGCCAGCCACTTGTGTCAGAATTGAAAAACCGCGCTCAGAGCTTCTGTAGTCAGGCAAGTTAAAGCTCAAATCTGCATTAATCACACCCACAAGTTCAACGTTGGGGTTATCAAGGCCTTTTGCAATCATTTGCGTGCCGATAAGAATGTTAATTTCACCGTTTTTAAAGGCAGTAAGAATTTCAATGTGCTCGTTTTTCTTGGTTAGCGCGTCTGAATCAAGGCGTGCAATCGAGGCATCTTTAAATATTTCTTTTGTGATTTGTTCCACCCTTTGAACCCCCGTGCCGAAATTTTCGAGTGCCTCATCGCCGCATTTGGGGCAGATTTTCAGGTCACGAGCTTCGTAATTGCAGTAGTGACATTTGTGCGAGCCGCTTTGCGAATGATAAATTAAAGGAATCGCGCATCTTTCGCACTCTACAACCTCGCCACAAGCCATACACTGACTATAGCTTGAAAAACCGCGGCGATTAATAAGCAAGATAACTTGTTTGCCTGCCTCAATTGTTTCATCGATTTTTTTAATAAGGTGGCGCGAAAAAATTCCCAAGTTGCCTTCAAGACGCTCAATTTTCATATCTATAACGGTAACTTTGGGTAATTTTGCATTATTATAGCGTTCGTTCAACATAAACAAGGAGTTTGAATTTTGTGCAACATAATAGTCTTCAACATCAGGCGTGGCGCTGCCTTGAACAATTTTAGCGCCGTATAGTTCACCCAATTTTTGGGCAACCAATTTAGCGCTGTATCTTGGCGCAGGCATTGTTTGCTTGTAGCTTGAATCGTGCTGCTCATCAATTATAATCAACCCTAGATCTTTAATTGGGGCGAAAACACCGCTTCTTGCGCCAAAAAGAATTTTGATTTCATTCTTTTTAAGGCGTTGCCAAACCTGAAATTTCTCGGCTTCCGTGATTGAACTGTGCCAAATTCCGACTTGCTCCGCGCCAAAGCGCTCAATAGTTCGTATCGTAAGCTGTGACACAAGCGCGATTTCAGGTGCCAAAAATAAAACATTTTTGCCTTCAGCAATTGTTTGTTCGATTAGTTTAAAATAAATCTCCGTTTTGCCGCTTCCTGTAATGCCGCAAATAAGAGCATTTTTGGGGTTAATTTTATTAATTTCATTCAAAACCTTTTTTTGTGCCGAGGTTAAAGCGTGCGCATTTTCATTTTTTGCAGCTTCAAGAACTTTATTTGAAATTCTGGGCGCCCTATATTTTTTCAGGTTTTTTTCAAAAAATTTCTTTGGAATTGCGGTTTTTAAAACGGCTTGCAGGTCGCAAAAGTAATAATTGGCTACAAATTCCAACATTTTAAGGTATTCAAGACTGAAAAGCGGTTCGGTCTCAAGGATTTCTTCAATGTTTTTCGCATTAATACCCACTTCAAGATAATTTGAAAAACCCACAACCCAGCCTTGTATTTTTCTTTTGCCGAACGGCAGAAGCACGGGCTGGCCAATTTTAACGGCGTCTTGAAGCTCGTTTGGAATAAGATAAGAAAAAGTTTTTGTCCCCAATTTTCCTATATCAACAAGGCAAAGCGCGTATTTGTAGGCGTTTGCAGAATCACTTTGCATTCAACATTCCATCCAATGTGGTAAAAATCGCCCTTTGAACCTCAACACCTGTGCTAAAATTGGAATTTGCGGGCAGAATTTTAATTTCAGAAGAACCGCTTTTTGTAAAATAAACCGTGGCAATATATTCTGTGCGGCAGCGGGCATCACCGACGCATTCGCCGCGCCCTGATTGGAACAATATCAACCCGCTCCTTGACTGCATTTCAAGCACTTCGAATTTATTAGTATTAATTGCACTCAAGGCGTTCAAGTAAAGCTCCTTGTGGTTGAGCGGATATTCTTTTATACAATTTCCAAGAAGCGTATCGTTGGCAAAAGCAGGCATCATTATTATAGTGGCGCATATTATAAGTAGAAATTTTTTCATACTTCAATCCCCTCGTCTTTCCAGGTTTTGCCCACGCTTAAATCTACAACCAACGGAACTTTTAACGGCTGCCCGAGCTCCATTGCTTCAATGGCAAGTTTTTTAACCTCATCAAGCTCGTTTTTTGGTACTTCAAGCACAAGTTCGTCATGCACTTGTAAAATCATTTTTGCTTTGACTCCGGCGGCTGCAAGTTTTTTGTGTAAATCCACCATTGCCATTTTTATTAAATCTGCCGCAGAACCTTGCAAGGGCGCGTTTATAGCGGCGCGTTCGGCAAACTCGCGAATTTTTGCGTTGCGCGAACCAAGTTCTTCTTTAAGGTAACGTTTGCGGCCGAAAATCGTCTCCACATAACCTTCCTGATGTGCTTGCATAAGTGTATTATTCATATAAGCACGGATTTTTGGGTAGGTCGCGAAATATTTATCTATAAAATCTTGCGCTTCGAAGGGGTTAATACCCAAAGCGGAAGCAAGCCCGTAGCGAGATTGCCCGTAAATAAGGCCAAAATTTACGGCCTTTGCTTTACGCCTCATTTCTTTTGTAACTTCTTCAAGCTGCACACCAAAAACTTTGCTGGCCGTGATTGTATGAATATCTTGTTCGCTGTTAAACGCTTCAATAAGAGCTTTATCACCGCTGCAATGGGCCAAAAGGCGAAGTTCAATTTGTGAATAGTCAACGGAAAGAATGACGGCATTTTCACGGTCATGCGGCACAAAAGCAGCCCTTATGCGGTTTCCAAGCTCTGTTCGCACGGGGATATTTTGCAAGTTAGGTTCAGAACTCGACAACCTTCCTGTTGTTGTCAAAGTCTGGTTGAAATGCGTATGAACACGGCCGTCTTCACCCACAAGTTTCGGCAGGGAATCAATATAAGTGGTTTTAAGCTTCATTAAAGTGCGGTGTTCTAAAATATCGCGCGCGATTTGATAATCCTCGGCTAGCTCCTCAAGCACCTTTGCATTGGTTGAAAAACCGGTCTTATTTTTCTTTTTGGGTTTGATTTGCATTTTTTCAAACAAGATTTCACCGACCTGCTTGGGGGAATTTATGTTAAAAGTCGTGCCTGCTTGCTCGTAAATTTTCTTTTCAAAACCTTCTATTTTCCCGTCAATCTCGTGCGATAATTCTTTTAAATAAGCTAAATCAAGCTCTACGCCTGTATCTTCGACATCTTTCAAAACTGCAGATAAGGGCATTTCAACTTCATAAAGAAGCTTTTTCTCGTCGTTGCTCAAATTTGTTTCATAAAATTTTTCAAGTTCTAAAACATAATTACTAAGCTCTTCATCAGTGGTTTTTGCTGTTAAAATTACGCCAAGATAATTTTGAATTTGTGAAATTAAATCGTGTTTGCGCGAACTGTCTTTAACGTAACTTGCAAGTATTACATTCATTTTGGCACCGGAATTTTTAAGAATTTGAACTTCGTCGATCTCGCGTTCAAATGGTGTAAAATCACTATTGGTATCAAAAAAACCCAATTGAAGAGGCACAGCAGCTTTTGGTTCATCACTGAATTTAACGATTTCTTCTTCCGGGCCGGGCTCTTGCAAAATAGTTTCTTGCAATACAGAACTGCAATCACAGCCCTGGAAAGGTTCTAAAATTTTTACAATATTTTTTATGAAAGAATAAAATTGCACGCGTTGGAAAAAATCTACAACAGCGTTTTTATCAGGAATTTCAAGGTGTGTGTGCGCAAAATCAAAATCAATATCGACATCCGTTTTAATTGTGGCCAGAAACTGTGATAAATAGGCGTTTTCTTTACCTTCCTTGATTTTTTCACGAACGGCGTTTTTGCTTATATCGTCGACGTTTTCATAAATTTTATCAAGAGTGCCGAATTGTGCCAATAAAATTTCTGCGGTTTTTTTGCCGATGCCTTTAATACCTGGAATATTGTCAGAAGTGTCGCCGCACAAGGCTTTGTAATCTATTACCTGTTCGGGGTAGACTCCCATATTGTTAAAAACTTCTTCGCGGCCAAACTTGTAAATTTCACCTTTGTAAGGGATTATGACTGAAATTAAGCCCTCTTTGTCTACAAGCTGGTAAGAATCTTTGTCTCCTGTTAAAATCAGGGTTCTATGGCCCAAAGCCTTTGCGCGTGTGGCAACCGTGCCTATTATATCATCGCCCTCGAAGCCTTCTTTGGTGTAAATCGGTATATTTAGCGCCTTTAGGCCTTCCATAATTAAGCCCAATTGCGGACGAAGGCTATCCGGCATACTTTCGCGATGTGCTTTATAATCTTCAAATTTTTCGCTGCGGAAGGTTTTTCTTGAAACATCGAATGCAACAGCAATACAATCCGGGCGCATAGTTTCACCGGATTTTCCCGCCAACATGTCAAAAATAGTCTTAAAAAACCCGTAAACTGCCCAAGTTGGTACGTGTTCGGTTGTTTGCATGTTCGTTCGCTCAAGCGCAAAAAACATCCGAAATGCAAGCGCATGGCCGTCAATTAGAACCAGATTTTTTATTTTGCCCTCCCGCAAAGAAGCCCCAACTTACTTGACTTTGTTGCTATAAACCCACTCAAGACCCTTGTATTGAATTTTTATAGGGTATCTGTCGTCATCTTTTACAAAAATGTAGTAGTATTTTTTCTCACCCGCTTTTACCAGAGAAGTACTTGTGATTGAATGCTCCCTGATGCCCGTGATTGTGTCATCAAGCTGCCTTAAGGATGCATTTGAAGCATTCTGGTCTCGTAGAATCGGGTTTTGTCCGGTGTTATAGTAATTGTTTGCTATGTTTGCCATATTGGTAATTGTTGGAGCCATAGCTTGGGCACCCATGATCAGGTCGCTTTGTTCACCCTTGTAAACAGCTATATAGTTTGCGGGTGTAATAAAATCTGCAGGTGAATCAGCCGCCCAGACTTTGACATCCGAATAGCTGACAGGAATCGCTCCGGCCCCTTGCGTGTTGTCAACCCCAAGGTAAACCGCCAAAATTTCTTGAACCTGGCTTTTTGAAATGCCAACCGAAATTTTAGCCCCTCCTTCACTCGTCTGTTTTGTGTAAGTTGAGAAATAGAAGGTCTCTTTGGTAGTGATAGTTTGCGAGTTTGATTTATTGAAATCTTCACCCGAATAATCTAAAGTTGAGCAGCCGCACAAAAGTAGTGCGGCGCCCAAAATAATACTAGTTATACTTAGCTTTCTCTTCATCGCTAACTCCTTTAATAGTCAAGTTAACTCTTCCTTTGTCATCGATTTTTACAACCTTAACGATTACCTCCTGGCTGATCGAAAGGTGCGGCTCGATTGTTTCAATGCGTTCGTGAGTAACTTGCGAAATATGCACCATTCCGTCTTTTCCGGGTGCTAATTCAACAAATGCGCCAATCGGGATAATTCTCACAACCTTGCCTCTTAAAACCATTCCGGGTTCAGGTTTAAAGGTCAGATCTTTAATCATATTTATTGCAATATCTGCGCCTTGCGCGTCATTTGAAGTTACGGTTACGGTACCGTCATCTTTAATATCAATTTCAGCGCCTGAAGCGTCAACAATACTTCTAATCATTTTACCGCCAGGCCCGATAACTGTTCCAATGTCCGCAGTCGGGATTTGTAGAGTATACAATCTTGGAGCGTGTGGTGATAATTCGGTATTTGGCTTAGAAATAACTTCCTGCATTTTACCCAAGATGTGCAATCTGCCGGCTTTAGCCTGTGTTAGTGCACGACGAAGGGTGGCGTTTGAAATGCCTTTGATTTTCATATCCATTTGAAGCGCAGTAATGCCTGTGTCGTTGCCTGTTACTTTAAAGTCCATATCACCAAGGAAGTCTTCAATACCCTGAATGTCAGTTAAAACAACGTCTGCATCGCCTTCTTTAATTAAGCCCATTGCAACGCCTGAAATAGCGCATTTTACAGGAACGCCTGCGTGCATAAGAGCCATTGAAGTAGCGCAAGTTGAAGCCATTGAAGTTGAACCGTTAGACTCAAGCACGTCCGATGTTACACGTAAAGTGTACGGGAAGTCTTTCTCGCTTGGTAGTGCAGCCAGATTCGCACGCTCAGCAAGGCTTCCGTGGCCGATTTCGCGTCTTCCGGGGCCTCTCATCGGTTTAACTTCACCGACAGAAAATCCTG
>JAVBQM010000118.1:0-3985 GCA_031549065.1 Candidatus Gastranaerophilales bacterium
ATTAAACGTGCGAGCGCGGAACTTCTTGTGGAACTTGGAAGAAACCCCACAAAAGAAGAAATTGCATATAGAATCGGTGTGAGCGTTTCAAAGCTTTCAGCGTTAATGAAATCAGCGCAAAGCACAATTTCAATTGAAACACCGGCAAATCAAAAAGATGACGCTTCAAAAATCGGCGATTTTATTATAGACGATAGCGACATGACCCCGGATTCGCGTGTGACCAGCGAAAATTTGCTTGATGACGTTCAAAAAATGCTTAACCAATTGAGCCCCAAGGAAAAAGACGTTTTAATTATGCGCTATGGTTTGGACGACAACGGACGCAAAAAAACACTAGATGAAATCGGCACCCGTTACGGTGTTTCACGCGAACGCATTCGCCAAATTGAAAACCGCGCCATTGCAAAACTCAAAAAACTTTGCCGCAACCACCAAAATGTGGGCGGGAATTTAAAGAATTATATCTAAAACTTTTGACCCTGCTAATAAAGCTATTCCGCCGACGTTAACGGAGGCAATTTCGTTGTCCTTAATTTCAAGGTGCACAAGGATTTCAGAGGGTTTGTCCATAGAATAACCTTGTTCGAATATTATATTTTTTGCGCTTGAAACTTCGATTGTGCCATGGTTGAATAGATAACTTGCTAAAGCGCCGGAAGCCGTTCCTGTGGCGGATTCTTCGGGTATGTCGTACAGAGGCGCAAAATTGCGGCAATGTGCCGCGGCACCAAATTTTGTTTCAAGGGTGAAAGCGTGGATGCCCACAGAATTATATTTTTTGCTAAGTTCTATGATTTTAGTGAAGTTCGGTTTCATTGTGAGTAAAGTTTCAAGGTTTTTAACAGGTAAAATGATGTCACGCAGACCGGTTGAAACGACTTGAACGGGAAAATTGGGGTCTAAATCACATTCATTCAAACCAAAACATTTTGCTGCTTCATTTGCGGGTATAATTTCAGAAAATTCGGGCAAAATTTGAGTCATGAAAACATTATCCGCCGTGATTGTTATTTTAATTTCGCCTGCTTTTGTATTTAAATTATACTCGCCTTCTTCAACTAACCCCTTGGTTTTCAAAAGCGAAAACGTTGCTATGGTAGCATGGCCACACAAATCAACTTCTGCGGCGGGGGTAAAATATCTGATTTTATAATTTTTCTCGCCAACCTTGTTTAAAAATGCGGTTTCTGAAAAGCCGACCTCTTTTGCAATGGCTAACATCTGCGCTTCGGTTAAATCAGATTCCAGCACTACCCCCGCGGGGTTACCGCCTTCGGGAGTTTTGGCAAAAGAATTTAATAAGAAAACTTCCATATTGTTTCATATTATAGTCTAAATTTATTTGTTGTATAATTTAGGCTATGGATGAGTTACTGAAAAAGTATAATTCCCCGCTTGAAGAACTCCTTGAGGAGTCGTGCGCTTTAATGGGCGAAGATATTGAACTTTGTTCATTAATAAATGCTAAAAGCGGCCGCTGTTCAGAGAATTGCCGCTATTGCGCGCAAAGTTCATACTATAAAACTAACGCGATAATTCACCCGCTTGTGAGCGTTGAAAAAGTGGTTGAAGCCGCTAAGGAAGCCAAAAAAAACGGTGCAACACGTTTTGCAATTGTGGCTTCGGGGCATTCGCCCGATGATAATGATATAGATAAAATGTGCGAAATGATTAAGGCAATTAATTCTTTGGGGCTTAAAAGCTGCGCTTCGCTTGGAATTTTAAATGAACGACAAGTAGTGAAATTCAAGGCTGCGGGACTTTCAAGGTATCACCACAACATTAACACCGCGCGTTCGTATTACCCTGAAATCAACACAACGCACAAGTTTGAAGATAGAATTAACACTTGCGAATTGGTGAAAAAAGCAGGGCTGGAGCTTTGTTGCGGTGTGATTGTCGGTATGGGTGAAACGGTTGAGCAGCGCGTTGAAATGGCGCTTGAACTGGCGCAAATCGTGCCCGATTCTATTCCGTTTAACATTTTAGTGCCAATCGAAGGCACGCCTTTTGAAAATTATCACGATAAAATTGATGAGGAACATATTTTGCGGACCCTGGCGATTTTCAAAATCGCAAATCCTAAGGCTATTGTTCGCCTTTGCGGCGGAAGGGCGCAAAAGATAAGCAAAGGCACGCAAGCAATTGCACTTAAAAACGCGGTTGAAGGCGTGTTAATCGGCGATATGCTCACAGTCAAAGGGGGGGAATTTTGTACGACTACATAAAAGGCAAACTTATTTCAAAAAACTTTCCCAATATTGTTGTTGAAGCGGGAAATATCGGCTATTTAATTCTTTCAAACGAGCGCGTTATTGCAACATTAGGGGAAATTGGCGAAGATGTGAAAATTTATACAAAACTTCTTCACAGGGAAGATTTTATGGGCCTTGCGGGTTTTTCTCACAAGGAAGACAGGGTTATTTTTGATATTTTAACAACCGTGAGCGGCGTTGGAACAAAAGTTGCACTGGCGCTTTTGGATGAATTTAGCGCAACGGAATTAATTGGTGCCGTAATTGAAGGCGATTACAAACAAATTTCGCGTGCAAAAGGAATCGGGCCCAAGCTCGCGCAAAAAATTATTTTAGAATTAAAAGACAAATTAACAAGTACTCAAACAACCGCGCAAATTGCGGTTTCCAAAACCCAAGGCGTGGTGGCAAGCGCAACAGTTGAAGAAGTTCAAACAATTCTTTCGTCGTTGGGCTACACTATAGGCGAAATTACAAGCGCAATGGAAGTTGCGATCAAAACCGCAGCGAAGGATGATCCGCAAGAACTTTTAAGGGCGGCACTTTCAACCCTTTCTAACAGTGCGTGAGCCGTGTGTGAAACCGTACGGCGGCGACGCAGGACGGCGAAGCTTCAGAGCACAGCCGCCCACAGGAGCAAAGTTAAGGAGTAAAAAATGGATAGAAAAAAATTAAAAGTATTGTTCGCAAGCGCCGAGGTGGTGCCGTTTTCAAAAGTAGGCGGGCTGGCAGACGTTGTGGGCGAATTGCCTATTTATCTTGAACGCGAGGAAGATTGCGAAATTGCAATTTTCACACCGCTTTACGGCTGCATTGATGAAGAAAAATGGGGCATTAAAGAGCTTGAAAACTCAACTCTCACAATCAATATGGGTCATTCTCGCCACATTTTTAAATTGAAAAAATGCACTCTTCCGGGCTCAAAAAACATAAACGTGTTTTTTGTGGATAACCCGAAATATTTTTCTTGCTTCAACGTGGTTTACCCTGAATGGGTGGATGAAATGTATGAACAACAACGCTACGTTTCTTTTTCGCTTGCCATTTTGGAATATGCGAAACTGCTTAATTTTAAGCCCGATATAATTCACGCAAACGATTGGCATACTGCGATGTTGCCTACTTATTTAAAGTCAAACTATAAATATGACGAATTTTACGTGAACACGAAATGCGTTTTTTCAATTCATAATTTGGCTTATCAGGGGGCGTGCGATACTGATATTATTGATTTTGCCAATATGCGCTGGGATAATGTTTATAATGATAATTGCATTGAACACTACGGCAAAGTGAACTGGGTAAAAGGTGCGATTTATAACGCCGACAAGCTTTTAACCGTTTCACCTCGCTACGCGCAAGAAATTTTAGGGGGTGAATTTGGTGAAGGCATGGACTACACTCTTCGTGGCCAAACCCATAAATTGCAGGGTATTTTAAATGGAACCCACTACCTCGATAAACCTTTTAATGCGAAAGAAAAACCCGCCTTAAAAGCCAAAATTCAAAAAATGTTCGGGCTGCCCGAAAACCCGGATAGGCCTTTAATAGCTATGGTTTCACGCCTTGTTTACCAAAAAGGGCTTGATTTAATTGACGTTGCAAAAACTGCGTTAATGGACTTGCCCGCCGATTTTGTGTTCCTTGGAACGGGAGAATATGGCCATGAAAGAATGCTTATCTGGGCTTCAAACAACTCATCCAACATTCGTGCCTGGATTGATTAT
>JAVBQM010000042.1:0-14955 GCA_031549065.1 Candidatus Gastranaerophilales bacterium
TTCAAGCATTTTTTCCGGTTTTTGGGCCCAGAAAAGACTTCTTAAAACGTCCTGGAAGTTATTTCGGGCTGTTATTTCGGCATTTTTTAGAGCTGGACCTTTTTCTCCCGGGTTGATTGAATAATGCCAATCTTCCAATACAATCCCCTTCCCGTTATCATTATTATAGCGTCTGTTATCTCTGGCTTGAGCCACCCTTTGAATATCCGCGCCGGTTACTAAAAACCTGCCCGAACCTAAACCCGGAATATTTACACTTGTGACGTTTGCCTTCGTCGTCTTGCCTTTTTTGTAGAATACATCTTCTCCAATTAAACGTTTATAATCGGTTACATTTTTCTCGAAAGTATCCCTGTGTTGTTCCCCAAGAGGTGCTTTTCCGCCTCCGTTATTATCTTTTCTTAAAGTCTGGCATAAAAGATTAGTAATCTCGCCTGCTTCTTCACTGCTTGCGGGGTTGCCGTCTATATAAACTTTTGTTTGAATCAGTTTTCCGAAACTTACTTGCATTTTTAATTCCTTAGTTTTGATTTATATGATTTATACTTTGAAATCAACCCCGGGAGTTTTGCTTGGGGGAAATTCGATATTTTCAATTTCATAGCGATCTTTTGCTCTTTTTTTGTTAGAATCAATTGTTTTTGCATGGATTATCAAGGCTTTTTTATAACCGTGTTCTTTAACCATAGCGTTTAAACTGTCTTGCCTTTTAGCTTGCGCTACATCTACCAAGTGTTTTTTTTCTTCATCATCCGGCTCTTGCGGAGCTGTTGCACCTTTGTAGTCTATTTGCTTCCAGGGTTCAGACCGGCGGTTGAATAAGCTTCCCATATCGTTCCAATATTTAGCGTCTGCACCTGTTAACACGTACCTTATTTCTACACCATTCCTGTTTTTGACAAGTCCTGTGGCTAAATCTTTGCTATTAAGATGGTAGCTTGGTACAGATTCTGCAAAGCGCTGTTGTTGTTTTTGGGCCGGGGAATTGTCTTGCGAGTTTTTGGCGCCCCTCATATTCTTGCAGAATAATTCCGTGACTTCACTTTCGGCTTCGCCGCTTGCTATTTTGCCATCAAGCATAACGCGCGTCGGTATAAAACTTCCAAAGCTTACTTTCATAATATGGTTTCCTAGTATAACCTGTTGTGGTTTAGAAAACATGAAAATTTTTTAATTTGCCACTATAATTGTTTTATGGAAATCTTAAGCGAAAGTTTTAAAATAAACTTTGAAGAGGAGTTTGAAGAGGAAATCACCCTTGAATGGATTGAAGAACTTTTTGAAAAACGTAAAATCAAGCCTTTTAGGTGGGCAATAACTGAAATTGATTCCGCAAAGGGTATCTTAAGGATTGATTATACTGCTATGAACATCAAGAAGTGAAATATTTTTCTAAAAAATTTTTCCATTTTTTATCCTTTAATTTCCTTGATTGTGAGTGCGTTTGAAATTGCTATACCTTCTTTTGAACCCGAAGGTGTGTTGGCGATTTTTCCGTTAACATACATAACGCTTGAACCGCCGCCATCGAAGTTCATTGCGTTATAACATTCAAAACCCTTCATTAGCTTAGCAAGCTGTCCGAGCGTCATTCCGACAGAGCTTTCTTCGCGGCCATCAACCGTGACTATAATAAGGACGCCTTCTTTGGTGTAACCGATTGCGCTGCGTGGGTTGCGACCGGAGATTGCATTTAACTTCTGTTCCTGAACATCAACATAAACTTCATTATTTTTAACCAAGTAAGGGCCGCCGCCCAAGATGTGGTTTGAGCTTTCAAATTCAATCGGGTATCTGGTTTCAAGCTTTAAGTTTTTCTGGCCGAAAAGTTGGTTTATTTTTTCTTGAGGGCCGCTTATAACGAAACCTTCTTCCGGAATTTCAACCGCGGCGGTTGCGATTTTTGTGATTTTACCCTCTTCAACAACCGCAATTGCTCCGTATTTTGGCGGTGGAGGGCTTATCTTGCCCCACTCGCGAGTATAAACAAGAGTGTATGTGCTAAGCATTCTGGGTTGGTTGATGTTATCTGCGTTAAGGGTCATTAATTTATTTTTAATTTCAATGTTAAGTTCTACTCTGCCCATTGAAAAATCTGTATTATTGTCATTTTGTGCAATACCTATGCCCACCCTGTTGTAAATCGGGCCTGTCAGTGTTTTATTGTCCACCATTAAACTTCCGAGCGGAACACCTGTTTCCGGTTTGAAGTACCCGCCATTAACTGCAACAAGGGCTTCGCTTTTTTGGGCAATACTTCTGATTGAAGCCTTGGCGTTCAACTGTGAACTTGCTGTTTGCGGCCTTATAATCAGGTTTGGGTTAAGTTTTGGATTAATCTCCACGATGTTGATTTTTACAGGCGCACCGTTAATGTATTTTGTCATTCTGATATGAGCAACACCTTCCGCGGGTCTTTGTACCGTGCTATTGCCATATTTTCTTTTAAGGCTATCGTTCCAGTTTGCAGCGACTGCGGCCTGTTCCTGTGGTTCCAGATTGCCGCCTGGGGTGTTACCGGAACCAAGACTACCTTCAGACGCAAAAATCGGGCGGCTAAGACCTAAAGTCATTAAGCAAACGCCCGATATAGCTACAGTTATAATGGTTGCGAGTATAGTACGGCCCTCTTCGCTCCATCTCGGCGGGGCCTTTATTCGGCCGAGCAGCAGCGAAGGCACAACAAGTTTCGCAATTGTGTTTGCGTTTGTTGCCATCTTTGCTCCGAACTATTTTTAAAATACAGGGGAATCTCTACTACAATTATAACATAAACATAAAAAGTCCGCAACCCCTCTATTTATAGTACTTTTGACACTTATTAGGGTTAAAATGGACTTTTTTATGTATATATTTTATACTTATAGTGTATATTTAACAACAGTATTTGTATCTTGCTCGGTTACAAATAAGTAATTACCTGCAGCATTCAAGCAATACGGCTTTTTAACTTTTAGGAAAACTGTTGGCGCGCCGCCGGGCGTTACTTTTAAAATATCGCCTTTGGCGTAGTTTGCTACATAAACATTTCCGGCGTTATCAACTGTGAGGCCAATAGGGCCGCCGAGAACATTTGAATTTACAAAAACACTTCTTTGATTTTGCGAATTGATTTTGTAAACTAAATTTTCGTTATAGCTTGCAACATAAACGTTGCCCGATTTATCCATTGCGATGCCCGATGGCGCTTGAATGCCTTCGTAAACCACAGAATTTGCTTTTGAAGTCACCGTTAAGGCTGTTTGTGCATTTACAGGAGTTGTTGATGTTGCAAAAGGATTTGCCTTCAAAGTTCCACCTTGTGGCGTAAGAACGCTATCCTGCAATGGCTTCAAGTTCGCTGCAACCGGTGCAGACTTTGTGCCCACAATGCTTCCGTCAGGGTTAATTGTTTTAAGTAAATCATCAGGATTTTTGGTTTGCGTTGTTGTGTAGCCAAGAGCTGCAACCTGTGAATCATAAGAATTTGCAAGGCCTGCAACTTGGTTTTGATCTGCATATTTTTGTTCAATTGATTTTTGTGCGGCAGCAAGTTTATCGGTTCTTTGCGTTACTTGAAGTTGAGACTCAAGCTCCTTTTGTCTTTGCGCGATTTTTGTAATACTGGACTGAGCGTCTTTGTAATATTGGCTTGTTGTAGGAATTTGCTTGTAATATGTCAAAGCGTTAGCCAAATAGCCGCGTTTATAGAGCAAACCTGCGAGCGTTGAGATGTTTTCTTCGTCACCCGGGCGCATTTTGTAAATTGAAGTGTAAGTTTTTATCGCATCATCAATTTTTCCTTGTGAAGCCTGAATTTGCCCTAAGTTATAATATGCTTCATAAAAATCAGGTGCTAATTTGATAGCATCAGTAAATGCGGCAACAGATTTTGCCACTTGCTCTGACTGATAAAAGTCAATCCCTTGGTTATAAAGTTCCACCGCTCTTTCAGGTGTTGCGGCCGTACAGGCCAAATTTACAGTTGTAGTAATGATTGCCAACAGCAAAAATAATTTTTTCTTCATCTCGTCCCACTTTCTAGTCTTTATGTTAGGATTGATTATACAAAAGTGAAGGAGAAAATACAATGCAAATTTCCGAAAGATTGGATAAAATTCCGCCATATTTGTTCGCAAGAATTGATGCAAAAATCGCGGAAGCCCGCGCCAAGGGCATTGACGTCATATCATTAGGTGTTGGAGACCCTGATACTCCAACTTTACAACCCGTAATAAATGAAATGCACAAGGCAATCGATGACCCCAAAAACCACGACTACCCGCCTTACAATGGTACAAAAGAATTTCGTGAAGCAAGTGCCGCTTGGATGAAAAAACGCTTCGGGGCAGATTTAGACGCCGACACTGAAGTTTTGGCCAATATCGGTTCAAAAGAAGCAATAGCGCACGTTTTCTTTGCTTATGTTGATAAGGGCGATGTGACTTTATGTCCCGACCCCGGGTATCCGGTTTATCAAAATGCAACGATTTTAGCAGGAGGAGAGCCTTATTCTATGCCGCTTTTGGCCGAAAATAAGTTCTTGCCGGATTTTGATGCAATTCCATCAGATATTGTTAAACGTGCAAAATTGATGTTTTTGAACTACCCGAATAACCCTACAGGCGCAGTTTGTGACCTTGATTTTTATAAACGCGCCGTGGCATTTTGTAAGAAAAATAATATTTTACTATGTTCCGACCAAGCGTATTGCGAAATGACTTATGACGGTTATGTTGCACCGTCTGTATTTGAAGTTGAAGGCGCTAAAGACGTTGCAATTGAATTTTTCTCGCACTCTAAATCTTACAATATGACAGGCTGGAGAGTTGGTTTTGTTGCAGGAAATAAAGATGCAATAAAAGCGCTCGGCACTATTAAAAATAATATCGATTCGGGCGTCTTTAAAGCAGTTCAGCAAGCTGCAGTTGAGGCTTACAAAATTGATAAATCTGAAATCGACAAGTTGAACGATATGTATAAAGAGCGCAAAGAGCTTATGGAAGCGGGCCTAAAGGAACTTGGCTGGGATGTTCAGTCAGGTAAGGCAACATTCTATATTTGGCTTCCTGTGCCAAAAGGCTTTACTAGTGAAGAGTTTGCAACTGTAATGCTTGAAAAAGCTGCGATTGTTGTGCCGCCGGGAAACGGATATGGTAAATATGGCGAAGGCTATTTCCGTATCGCGCTTACAAAACCGACGGATATTCTTAAAAAAGCACTTTCAAGAATGAAGGAAGCTGGTATTAGCTACGGTATGTCGAAGGCAGTCGTATAGGCCGCGCTGATTAATTATGCTGATTTTTGGAATTGAAACGAGTTGCGACGAAACCGCTTGCGCTATTGTAAAAGACGGGCGCGAGGTTTTAGCAAACGTTGTAGCGTCACAAATCAATACACATAAAGAGTTTGGCGGCGTCATACCCGAAGTTGCGGCAAGGGAGCACTTAGAAGCAATTAATTTAACAGTGGCAGAAACTTTCGAGCGCGCCGGTTTGGCGGCGCGCGAGATTGATGCATTTGTTTCAACCGTCGGGCCGGGGCTTGTCGGTTGTCTTTTAGTTGGGTTAAATGCTGCAAAAACCTTGTCTTTAGTGCATAATAAACCCTTTATTGGGGTAAATCACCTTCAAGCGCACGTTTGTGCAAATTTTATTAATACGGATTTAAAACCACCATTTATTTGCCTTTTGGTGAGCGGCGGACATACGCAGATTATTAAGGTTGAGGACTTTGACAATCAAGAAATTGTGGCACAAACCATTGATGATGCGGTCGGTGAGGTTTACGATAAGGCTGCGCGGCTTATGGGGCTTCCTTATCCGGGTGGCATTACGCTTGATAAACTTGCACAAACGGGCAATCCTAAAGCATACCAGCTTCCTGAAGCCAAAGTAGGTAAAGATGAATTTAGTTTTTCGGGGTTAAAAACAGCGGTATTACGTTTGGTGCAGAGCTTTGAGGGCAAAGAACTTCCCATAAACGACATATGTGCAAGCTTTCAAGAACGCGTGAGCGACACTTTAATTAAAAAAACGCTTTATTGGGCGGAGCATTTTAATTGTGACACAATTGTTCTAGCGGGCGGTGTTGCGGCAAATTCGCGTCTAAGAGAAAGACTTTTTGCCCTTGAGGGGTATAAAACCTTCGCGCCGGAGATGAAATACTGTACTGATAATGCTTCAATGGTGGCGTCTTGCGCGTATTTTAACCCTATGAAAACAAATGAGCCGCTTAATTTAGAAGTGTTTTCAAGAGTGTAACAACGCCTTCAAAAACCTCATCAATAGAAAGATTCGCATCAACAACTTTCACGCGCGCAGATTCTTCTTTTGCAACTGCCAAATAGCCTTCTCGAACTTTTTTATGAAATTCAAACCCCTCGGCTTCAAGTCTGTCTTTTTCACCCCCGAGGCGAGTTTGGGCAATTTCGCTATCCACATCAAAAACAATTGTTAAGTTGGGACAAAGGCCCCCTGTTGCAATATTGTTAAGATATTTAATCCGCTCTAAATCAATTCCGCGCCCAAAACCCTGATAAGCAATTGTGGAATCGGTAAACCTGTCGCATAAAACTACTTTACCGGCCTCAAGTGCAGGCTTAATAACAGTTTCAACGTGCTGTGCGCGGTCGGCCAGATATAGAAAAGTTTCACATTCGCTTGCAACTTTGCCGGGGTAATGAAGTAAAATTTGCCGAAGTTCCTTGCCAAGCTCGCTTCCGCCGGGTTCACGGGTTCTAACATAAGGAATTTTAAGCTCATCAAGCCGCTGCGCCGCAAGTTCAAGCTGTGTTGTCTTGCCGCAGCCGTCAGCCCCTTCAAACGTAATAAAAACCCCTCTTTTCATACCTTGTATTATACATTAAGAAACTTCTACAATCATAATTGTAAAAATAAAATTTACATTTGGATTTTTCTTGACGTTTTATTGTAGAATGCAAATATATTTTAAAGGGGACTTGAATTGGTAGATTCACGGTTTAGTGCGCCGCAAACGGCCGACAGAGAAGAAATGATAAGCGCTGTAAGGGTTCAGCAAATTTTAAACTCAAACGTTGTTGAGGTGCAAAATCTTTGCAGAAAAGCAAGCCTTAGACCCAGAAAAGATGAGCTTGGCAATGTATATTTTTCAAGAAGCGATGTGGATGTTTTGAAAAAAGTTAAAGAATTATATGAACATACAAAATTAATTCAAGAGATGAAAACAAAACAAGAGCCTGCTCCGACAGTTCCTGCGGTGACGCCTGCTCCAAGCACTTCGCAAAATCTTCTTGCGCGCGCAAAAGCACGTTTAAGAAGCGAGGTTGCTGCTCCGAACCCTCAGAGAGAAAAACCGACACAATTCATGACTCAACCCCAAAACACTGACGTCATTGTGTCAAAACTTTATAATGGGTTATCGAAACTTGAAAAAAATATAATAACGCAAATGAACGACCTTTTGAGTGAAAAAATGGACGGGCTTGACGAGGTTATTCTTGAATTAATCCGCTCAAAAACCGAAAATGAAACTCTTCGCCAAAGGTTAAACGATTTAAATAAAGAGAATTTTGCCCTTAAAAATGAAGTGGCAAATTACAAGCCCGTCGCTTTAGGGTTTTACGTTAAAAAAGGCGGCGACAGCTTCTAGCCATGCCCTTTGCGCTCCTGAGGGACTTCGTCCTACGTCGCTTCGTAGTGCTTATCGTCGAGTGCTCTTCGCGCCCGCCGTTATCGCACCGGCCCATGCCCTTTAAATCCACCAACCATATGAGCGCACGACATGAAAATTGTGCGAGAATATTTTTGAGGTAATTAAGGGTGATTAAAAAGATAAATCTTGAAAATGCTTTGGTGCTTGCCGTTGGCTTTGGTGTCATCTTGTTTTTCTATCTGTTCAGGCGTGAATTAAGCACGGCAATGTTTAATGCTGCTTCAATGCTAATCGTCCTTGTGGGCACGTTTTGTGCGGCATGTTTAAATTTTTCCCTTGCAAAAGTGTTCAAAGCTTTTGGTGCTGCCAAAAAACTATTCCTCAAAAAGCAAGATACAAACCAAAAAGATATTCAACTTTTAATGGAATTTGTTAAATTTGCCCGTAATAATGGGGTTTTGGCGCTTTCTTCAATGGTTAATCTTGTTGAAAATAAATTTATGAAGAAATGTTTAAAAACCGAAATTGACGAAGATCATGATGATATTTTCGAGAAAAAACTTGAGGCCTATCTTGAAGAAGAAAATAAGGAAGATTGTATAAATATTGATATTTTTGGGGAACTTGGCGGTTATGCGCCTACTTTTGGTATTGTCGGTGCGATTGTCGGGTTAATCCATGTAACCTCTTCTACCAATGACTTTCAAGCGCTTATGCCCGGTATTGCGGCGGCGTTTTGCGCGACCCTTTGGGGTTTAGCGCTTGCAAACCTTGTGTTTTTACCGATTTCAGGCAATTTGAAAAACGAACTTCGGGATAAAATTACATTTCAAAACGCAATTCTTAAAGGCATTAGAAGCATTTATCACAATCAAAGCCACATTCTTTTAAAGGACGATTTGAAGGATTACATTAAATATGAATTCTGAAAATTCTGAAAAAAGGGGCAGAAGAAATCGTTGGATGATTTCTTATTCAGATTTTGCAACCGTGCTTCTTGCAGTGTTTATAATGCTTTATGCGAGCACCAATGCCGAACTTAACAAACTGAAACTTGAACTTGCAAAAAACCCTCCGCCAAAAGAACAAACGCAAGAAAAGCCCCAAGAGCAAAAGCCGGAAGTACGCTCTTTAAAAGAAATTGAAGGGGTTGAGGTTATTGAACAGAAGGGCGCAACGACATTACGACTGGGAGAACAACTGCTTTTTGATGAAGGTTCGGCGCAAATTAAGTCCGAATCGAAGCCAACCCTTGATAAAGTTGCAAACATTTTGACTAAAAACGGAAATCAAATTAAAATAGAAGGACACAGCGATAATGTACCAATCAAAAATTCGCAGTTTTCTTCAAATTGGGAGCTTTCAAGCGCCCGTGCGTCAAATATAGTGGAATATTTGACTAGCGAGAAAAAATTAAACAAAAAAAGATTTACAATTTTAAGCCATGCCGACAATGTGCCGGTCGCAGAAAATTCCACACCGCAAGGCAGGGCGAAAAACCGCAGAGTAGATATAATAATTATGGAGTGAATTATGTCAAAGCAACCACCCGCAAAGGATACAGGCTTTCCTGAGGCTGAAGAGAAGAAAAGTATTAACGTTGACCAAACAACGATTTTAATTGCAAGTACAATCGCGATAATTATCGTTATTCTGGTCTCTTCTATTGTGAATTACGCGCTTATTACATCGGCCATTCCTTCGATAGTTAAAAAAGCTGTGACAGCGCAAGAAGAAGTTGTGGAAACTGATGAAGAAGCAGCGGTTAAGCAGGGCGTTATGATTGATTTAGGCGATTTCGTTCTGAATTTAGCAGACAGCTCGCCCAGAAGATATCTGAAAATTAACGTTTCAGTTGAGCTTTCAACAACCGAAGAAGAAGATGTGATTCTAAACACGCCTCAAAAAAGTGGCGGGCACGGCGGCGAAGCTAAAAGCCCGAAAGATATTATTGCAGGAGAGCTGGAACAGTATAAGCCTGCAATCAGAGATGCTATTATATCAGTGCTTTCGGCTAAAACCTCAGATGAGCTTTCATCTGCAACCGGTAAGGAAGTTGCAAAAGAAGAAATTCAAGACCTCATAAGTTCTGTTTTTAACGGCCAACGCGAGGTTTTAAGAATCAGCTTCGGACAATTTATTATCCAATAGGACACCAATGCAAGACTTTGAAGAAAACGTAAATATTCCAAATCCTGACGAAGGGTCAGAAACACTTTCCGAAAGTATGTTTGAAGGTGCTCCCGAAAGTACGCCTGAAAATGTACCAAACTTAGAGCAGTCGCAAGAGATACCGCAACCAGAGGCTTCAGAAACACCGCCCGAGACTTTGGAGGCTTCCGATGAACAACCGGAACACTTTGAGCAAGAAGGAGATGAACCTGAAGACAGCCAACCAAATCCGAGGCAAACTCAAACAAGAAACTACTATACTCCTGCACTCGAAGACGATTCCAAGAGTAATTTTGAGCCTGAAAAAATTGAGGTTTCAACCGTGAGCAAGGAAAACGTTGTTCTTGGTGAAGTTTTGGATAAAAAATATGACGAAATGGTAACGGTTCAACCTGTTCGCTTTGCAAGTTTTGATGATGATAAACAAATCGCAGGGCCCCCCAGGAAAAACCTCGATATTATGCAAGATGTCGGAATAAGATTAACTGTTGAGTTAGGCCGCACAAGAATGAAAGTGCGCAAACTTCTGGATATCGCAAAAGGTTCAATTATTGAAATCGATAAAATGGCAGGTGACCAAGCCGAACTTTTTGTTTGTGGGAAACTTGTTGCCAGAGGTGAAGTTATAGTTATTGAAGATAAATTCGGCCTTAGAATTGCAAGTATTGTCGAACAAAAAGAAGACTAACTTTTTGTTTGTAATACAATTTTAATATGAGCAAAAAGAGTAGCAAAATTATAGCCGTCGTAGGGCGCCCTAATGTTGGGAAATCGACCCTTATTAACCGTATTATCGGCGAGAGAAAATCTATTGTGGATGACACCCCCGGCGTTACGCGTGATAGAATTTATTTTGACACAAACTGGCAAGATAAAGCTTTTACGCTCATTGATACGGGCGGCATTATTCTTGGTGATAACGAGAGTGATTTTGTTCAGAACATATTTATTCAAGCAAAAATTGCAATCGAACAAGCTGATTTAATTTTGTTTATTGTAGACGCTAAATCAGGCTTGAGCCCTTACGACACGGACATTGCAAATATTTTGCGCGGTTCTAAAAAACCCGTTGTTCTTGTGGCAAATAAGGTGGATAATATCTCGGAAATTGCTTCTGTGGGCGATTTTTACGCTCTTGGACTTGGCGAACCGCAAGCTGTTTCGGCGCTTCATGGTTCCGGTGGTGTTGGAGATTTACTTGATCTAATCACGGAAGATATCACTCGGCAAAGCGAGATAGAAGAATCGCCCGAGGAAATTAAAATCGCGATTGTGGGCAAACCAAACGCGGGCAAAAGTTCGATTTTAAACTCGTTATTAAATGAACAGCGAGCCATTGTAAGTGAAATTTCAGGCACTACAAGGGATAGTATTAATTCAAAAATAACTTATGAAGGCCGCGACTTTATGCTTATCGATACTGCGGGTATCAGAAAAAAATCCAAGGTGGATTACGGTATAGAAGCTTTTGCGGTTGATCGTGCCATTCGCGCTATAAGAAGTGCTGACGTTGCAATTCTCGTTGTGGACGCCGAAGAAGGAATTACAGATCAGGATAAAAAAATTGCCCAAACCATTGAAGAAGCGGGCTGTGGCGTTATAGTTGCCTTTAATAAGTGGGATTTATTGAAAAACGTTCAGACTCACACCTATCAAAAAGAGGCTGAGGGCGAAATTCCATATCTTGGTTATGCGCCAAAACTCTTTATTAGCGCGCTTTCAGGTAAACGTTTGACGCAAATTTTTGATGAAGCAATAAAAGTTGCAGCGGAGCGCGAAAAGAGAATTTCAACGGGAATTTTAAATAAAGTTGTCAACGAGGCGATTGATATTAACCAGCCAACATCAGTGCGCGGCAAGCGATTAAGGATTTATTACACAACGCAAGTTAAAACGAAACCGCCAACATTTGTGCTTTTTATAAATAATATAGAGTTGATTAAAGATAGCTACAAGAAATATTTGAGCAAGAAACTGCGCGAGGCTTTCGGGTTTGTCGGAACGCCGATTCGAATTTCATTCAAACAAAAAGGGGATAAATAAATGCTATACGCTTATTTGGCGGCTGTTTGTGTTGTCGCCTATTTAATTGGTTCGATTCCAACAGGCTATATTATAGTTAAATTATTAAAAGGCGAGGATATTCGAACAATTGGTTCCGGTTCAACAGGTGCAACAAATGTTAAGCGCGTTTTGGGCAAAGGTTGGTTTTTTGCAACAATGGTACTCGATGCCATTAAGGGTGCCGTGCCGGTTGCCGTTGCGGCAGTTATTTCAAATATGTCAATGCACCCTACAATTCAGAGTATTTTACCGGGCGGTTGTGTTATACCTCCTCTTGACACGTATTCAATTGCTCCTGTTTTGGCCGCGATAATGGTGCTTTTGGGCCATTCAAAACCAATTTTCTTGGCTTTCAAAGGCGGTAAATCGGTTGCAAGCGGCGTGGGCGTTTTGATTGCACTTTCCTGGCAAACAGGGCTCATCGTTGCCTTGATTTGGGCAGTTATAACCTATATCACACGCTATGTTTCAGTCGGTTCAATAATCGCAATGGTGCTCTCGCCTGTAATTATGTTCTTTTTTAATAAACCCTTAATCTATATTATTTACTGCGCGCTCGGAGCATTTTACATAGTTTATTTGCATCGAGAAAATATTGGAAGGCTTATAAAGGGCGAGGAAAGTAAGGTTAGGTAGCAGCAGGATGATTGAAAATATTGAAATTAAACCCAAAGTTGAAGTAAAAGACAAGGAAACCCTCGCGCTTGTTTACACTCCCGGGGTTGCAAAAAGCTGTTTAGAGATAAAGGATAAGTACGACAGGGTTTTTGAACTTACAAATCGTTCAAACTCCATTGCAGTTATGAGTCATTGCTATTTAAAGTCGCTTAAACGTGCAGTACATTTGAAAAAAACTTTCTCAATAGACGCCTATCCATTTGAAATCAAGCTTTGCAGTAAGAAAGAAATAGATTTTGTCTGCGAAAATATTTTACCAAATTTTATGGGTGTTGACACAGTTTTATTAGAGGAGGGCTCTGAAATAGAAGCGCAGTGCGATATTCCGACTCAATCACGGAGTTGCTTTGTCTCCGAAAATGTAAGCGAGCTTGAGGCTGTTAAATTGCGCGAAATGTTTGGGGGAGTCATCGAGACAGAAGTTTGCGTTCAAAATGGCGATACTCCAATTAAGCCCGTAGCAATAGTTTCGGATGGCTCTGCAGTCTTGGGGTTGGGGAATATCGGTGCCGAAGCGGGAATTCCCGTTATGGAAGGAAAATCCGTATTATTCAAAAGCTTGGGTAATGTTGATGCGATTTCATTGTGCGTAAAAACACAGGATAAAAACGAAATTATAAAAATTGTTCAACTGCTTGAAAATTCTTTTTCGGGAGTGAATTTGGAAGATATTTGCGCACCAAAATGTTTTGAAATTGAACGCGAACTTATCGAAACGACTGCAATTCCTATTTTCCACGACGACCAGCACGGAACTGCAATTGTTGTAACTGCGGGTTTAATTAATGCACTTCGAGTCGTAAAAAAAGAACTCGAGCAAATTAAAGTTGTTATTTCGGGCGCGGGCGCTGCAGGCCAAGCGATAGCAAAACTTTTGCTGCGCGCAGGGGTAAAAAATATTATCCTTACAAATTCCAAAGGCATCGTATGGCAGGGTAACCCTGAAAACAATTTCGAACTCGAAGCTGTTGCACAACTTACAAACAAGGAACTCCTGAAGGGCGGCTTAGATGTTGCGATTAAAGATGCTGATGTTTTTGTAGGTGTTAGTATCGCGGGAATTTTAAAACCTGAAATGGTTGCGACAATGGCAAAAGACGCAATTGTTTTTGCCCTTGCAAACCCGACACCCGAAATTTTGCCCGATGTTGCTTTGAGTGCGGGTGCTCGAATTGTTGCAACAGGGCGAAGTGATTTTAATAATCAAATTAACAATTCCTTGGCTTTCCCCGGACTTTTTAGGGGTATTCTTGATGCCAAAGTTCAAAAAATAACGAATGAAATCAAGCTGGAAGCGGCTTTTGCTATTGCCGAAATGGTAAACGGTGCCGAATTGGATGAAAATTACATAATCCCCGACGCGCTTGATATAAGGGTTGCAAAAAATATTTCAGCATGTATTATAGATTTTGTCAGAAATTCCAACATCGAACAAAAAGAACTTGGCTTTGAAAAAAGTTAGTCTCTGCTGTTCGATTTTTGTGTATATAAAGGCAAAATTAATTAACTCGAAAGGTATAAAACGTGGAAGAAAAAGAAAACATTAACGAAATTGTTAAAGAAGAACTAGAAACCGCAGAAGTTGTGGCTCAAGAAGAAGCTGCTGTTGCAGGAGAAGCCGAAACTACAGAAGAAGAAAAAGTTACGGTTCTTAAAGGTTCAAGAGGCCCAAGAGGCAGAGGTGAAGGCCGTAAAAGAAGAATCGAAACGGTTGAACCAGAGCAGTCTGAATGGAAAGAACAAGTTGTTCAAATCCGCAGAGTAACAAAAGTTGTAAAAGGTGGTAAAAAACTTAGCTTTAGAGCTATTGTTATCGTCGGAAACAAAAACGGCCAAGTTGGTATGGGTGTTGCAAAAGCAGCGGAAGTTATTATCGCTATTCAAAAAGCGGTTGCCGATGCGCGCAAAAACCTTGTTTCTGTGCCGATTTATAAAACAACAATCCCCCACATTGCAACTGCAACCTCAGGCGCAGGCAGCGTTATTTTAAGACCTGCTTCACAAGGTACCGGTGTAATTGCGGGTGGTTCAGTACGTGCGGTGCTTGAATTGGCGGGTATTGAAAACATTCTTGCTAAATCGCTCGGTTCAAAATCACCTCTAAACGCGGCAGGTGCAACATTGAATGCGCTGAAATCTCTAAGAACGTTTAACGACGTTGCAAGAGCTCGCGGTATTACCGTTAAGAAAATGCTAAATGCAAAGTAGAAGGAAATAGAAAATGACTAAAAATAGTGAAAAAATTAAAATAAAATTGGTTAAAAGCCTTATCGGCTCAACCGAAAAACAAATTAGAGTCGCAACGGCGTTGGGTTTAAGAAAAACCAATCAAGTAGTTGAACACCTTCCAAGTGCGACAATTATGGGTATGGTTAACAAAATTCCACACCTCGTTGAAGTTGTGAAATAAAAAAATTGAAAAAGGAA
>JAVBQM010000066.1:0-3606 GCA_031549065.1 Candidatus Gastranaerophilales bacterium
GTAATATTCTCTTAAAACATTTTTATAAAAAGCTTGAAATTCGCTGTATGTACCTACCGCAACGATGTCTAGTTCTGAAACGTTGTAACCCGGTAAGCCGCTTGCAACAATTGTGTCAGCTCCAGGCCTGTCAGTCTGGGCAATTGAACGGATTCTAATGCCTGAACCTCTTGCTGAATCAATAACATTTTCAAATAATGGAGCGAAAGAAGCATCTGCACCAAATTGGAGTCCTTTTGCTTCATAAATTTCTTTTTCCGGAGGTAAAGTGTTTCTTTGTCTTTCCGCCTGTGCTGCTTTAGCTGCTTCAAGTTCTTGCTGCTTGGTTGCAATGTTACCCTTCAGCCTCACTGTTTTAACATAATGGTCGCCTGCGCTTTCCGTAGGATAATCTTCCCAAAAATGAGGCATTGCAGCCTGGAAAAGAACGACGCCGCCACCGATAATTACAAATACCAGTACAACAATAGATATGCTTATTTTTTTTAGAAATTCCATTCGGGTTCCTTATTTATTTTTACTAGATGGGCTCTAAAGCAGGTGGTGCCGCAGCGTCCGGATTATTAGGGTCTACTGCTGCAGGTGCCGGTGCTGCTATTCCGCCGCCGGCTTTCTTGGATGTTGTATTTGAAATCTCGAAACTGTATAGTTTCAATTCATTCTTTGCGTTAGGGTCATAAGAACTATCTGTGATATCTGTTAAAGCTTGCAACTTGTTGAGTTTAACCGTTGAAGTCGGGATTGAATTTTTAATTCCCCTGAAATACTCATAAATATCATTAATTCCAAGCGCCAAGCCTTCAACTGCAACGTTTTCACCTTCCCCGGCATAGAAATAAGTTAGCCAGATGTTTTTAGGAATATCTATTGAAAGTGAGTCATAGTAGCTTATAAATTTCTTATTGTTTGAAATAATAGTTCTGATGAGTGAATTAATGTCAACGCCCTTGTCTTCTGCGGACAAGTCTTCAATTTGTTTAATTATTTCGGCTTTTTGGCTTTCAAGTTCAGTAATTTCATTCACTAAATTTTTATTCCAATTATCAAATAAGAACCAAGCTACAACCATAATAACAGCCAGAACAACAGTAATAGCTATAAGAACTCCTTGTGCGTATTCCGGCGTGATAACAACTTCTTGACCGCCGATTTCAAATCTTAAATTTGCATCAAAAGTGTCTGTAGAACCGGAAGCTGAACCGCCTTTTCGCATATCCAAGATGTTCAATTCAAAAGCAATTTGGCTTGCTGTGCCGCCAAAAGTTGCCGCGCCAACTGCTGAAGGCGATATGTGAAGCGCGTCTTCATTATTAATTGTATGCGCGAACTGAACTATGCCTTGTTTTGCAAATTTATTACAATCAAGTGTTTCAATTTCATTATCGAAAACAACTTGCGTTTTTAAAACGCCGGCTGAAATATCGTCACTTTGGCTTAAAATCAACAATTTCTTTGCGGGGTAATTGGGCAAGTTTTCCGCGATTGTTTCTGCAAGTTCACGGTATGTTTCTTCATAACCTATTGATTTAACAGCGATAGGTGTTTCAACGTAGTCATAAATATTGTTGCCCTTCATAGCGAATATTGCATAACTGTTACTGTTAATTAACAGTAAGTTCCAGTTTTCGCCGCCGGAAATTTCATCGAACATAACGCCCGAGTAGTCAACACCTCTGAAAATGGCGCTGTATGAACCTTCAATACCTGCAAGATCGTAACCCAAGTCAGTACAAATGTCGCGTAATTGTGTAGCAACATCGCTTTGAATCGCAGTGTAGACCAGATATTGGTTTTCTCTTGCTGAAGTTTTTGAAGCTTCAGTGTAGGCAATCATTGCATCGCTTTTTTTGAAGATATACGATTCTTCAGCTTTTGCGAGTAAAACACCCCTGATTTCTTCATCACCAAGCGTAGCGGGTAAATCCATAAAGCCAAAGTGTACGTTTGGCAAAACAAAATAACATCTGGATTTTTTCGGTACCTCTAATTCCTCAAAAAGCTCGTTCAAAGAACCCTTTAGAGAGGAATAGTCGTCGACTTCACGCTTAGAAGGATTATACTCAACATTTCTGCGGCTGTATTTTTCCGCAATACGTGTCTTAGTATCGATGACAATCATCTCTAAGCCCACATTAGGCGTTATAGCTATCCCTACCGTAAGTTTTGGTGCGTTTGGAGCAAACATCTCTTTTTCAACTTTAAAAATATATACTTAATAAGTATAATACAATAAGCAAAAAAAATACATAATATTTTTACGATAATATACTACGTTTAAAGTAAGACCAATTTAGGGTGTGGAAAAATGGAAAATCAGAACAATTACATATACGGCAAAAACCCCGTACTGGAAGCGATTGAAAAAAATCCTAAAAGAATAAATAAAATTTTTATTCAAAATAATATCGGTTTTGACAATCGAATTAAAAAAATAATTGAGCTTGCAAAGGCGTCCTCTTTACAGGTTCAATTTACAAATCTTAACAATAAATTGGATAAATTCGAGCATGGAATTAATCACCAAGGCGTCATGGCGCTTGTTTCACCTGTTGAATTTGTTGAATATGAAGATTTTATTGAGTCGCTTGAGGGCAAGACTAACAAAAAAGTTGTCATTCTGGACAGTGTGAGCGACCCTCATAATTTTGGAGCAATAATTCGCACATGCGCTTGCGCGGGTTTTGATGGAATTATTGTTTCAAATCACAGAGCATGTCCCATCACCTCAACTGTCGAAAAAACCTCTGCCGGCGCGGTAAATTACATTCCTATAGTCAAAGTCAATAGCCTGTCTTCTATCGTCGAGGATTTAAAGAATAACAACTGGTGGATAATTGCAACAGAAGTTGAAGCCAAAGATAATTATTTTCAAGTTGATTTCAACGACATGGACTTTGCAATTATTTTAGGTGCAGAAGGGAAAGGCGTAAATAAAACCTTGTTAAACAAGGCAGATTACAAAGTAAGCATTCCGACAAAGTTTGAATCGCTTAACGTTTCAACGGCTTGTGCAGTAATTGTTTATGAGGCTGTTCGCCAGATAGAAGCGGCTCGTGCGCAAACATAAAGAAAATCTTAAGTTAATAGCAAAGTCCTGAAAAAAATTGTATAATAGCATTTCAGGAGATTACATAAATTGAAAATACAGGACACTACAGGCGGGGAAGAAATTTTAGACGAAAGTTTTGATATTACAAGCGAAAGCGAAGATGTCGAAGATTTAATTCCCAAAGTAAAAATAGATTATCAAAGCGTTGTGGCGGATGATTCCGTTAAAATTTACTTACAACAAATAGGCAAAATTTCGCTTCTTAGTTACGAAGAAGAAATCGAAATTGCAAAACAAATAAAAGAAAAAAAATCTCTTACAGCGCGCGAACACCTAATTAACGCCAATTTAAGGCTTGTTGTAAGTATTGCAAAAAAATATATCGGCCGCGGCTTATCCATTTTAGATTTAATCCCAGAGGGCAACCTCGGGTTAATGAAAGCGAGCGAAAAGTTCGATTACACCAAGGGTTACAAGTTTTCAACTTATGCAACCTGGTGGATTCAGCAATCAATTACACGCGGCATTGCCGATAAATCACGCATGATTCGTTTGCC
>JAVBQM010000028.1:0-20933 GCA_031549065.1 Candidatus Gastranaerophilales bacterium
CAGGAGCCTCTTTTGCAGCAAGCTGAACAGGTGGTTCAGGATGTTGAGCCATCGGGGGAACTTGCGGACAATATTGAGGGTAGCCGTAAGGAGCACCCGGATGATATGCTGAACCCTGTGGATATTGATAAATCGGATTACCAGGCTGTGGTGCAGAAGGAGCGCTTTCAGCAGACGGAGCTGAGCCGTAAGCTTTAGGTTCAAAAATTTGAATATTAACAGCGCTTGCACCGGTAGCAGCTGGATAGCTCGGGGTGTAAGTTTGGTTGTATTGAGGTTGTATCATTATATCTCCTTCGAACAAGTTAATCATTCACACAGCAGATAATGCCCGTAAAAGAAAAAAATTGCCATTGTTTTAATATTTATTCTAAAACAAGCCAAAAAATAACACTATAAAAGGATATCAGCCCTTTACATTTTGTAATAATACCCCCAAGATCGGCATTATGTCATGGTTTTGACAGGTTGTCGTAATTCAAAAAATATGTTTAAATTAGAGTCATGATGAAACGAGCGAGTCAAATTAAAAGTCCACTTTTGTATTTGCAAGCGAGTGAAACAAAAGGTGAAACCTTATGTTACCAAGTAAAACTTTAACAATGATTTTAGCAGGCGGGCAAGGTAAAAGGCTCCACCCTTTAACGCGTGATAGGGCAAAACCCGCTGTGCCTTTTGGAGGAAGGTACCGCATTATTGATTTTGTTTTAAACAATTTCGTAAATTCGGGCTTTTACAAAATTAAAGTTTTAACTCAATATAAATCCGACAGTTTGAATAAACATATTTCCCGCGGCTGGTATCTTTCATCTTCCGTAGGGCAATATGTTGATACGGTTCCTGCACAAATGAGAACAGACGGTAACTGGTACAAAGGCACTGCAGACGCCATTTTCCAGAATTTAAACCAAATTACGGACGGTGATTACACAAACATTTTTGTCTTCGGCGGCGACCATATTTATAAAATGGATGTGGGTCAAAAATTAAAATATCACCTTGAAAAAGAAGCCGATTTGACAATTTCGGCCATTCCGATCCCCATTGAAGAAGCGGGCGAGTATGGAATTATCGAAGTCGACGACAATTGGCGCCTTACAGGTTTTATTGAAAAGCCGCAAACAACACCAAAACACATTCCGGGAAACCCAAGAAAATGCCTTGCTTCAATGGGCAATTACATTTTCAAAAAAGATATTTTGGTGACTGCGCTTGGAGAAGACGCTAATGATGATTGTTCTGCACACGATTTCGGCAGAAACATAATCCCAAAACTTTTAAACGAAGGTAAGCGTGTTTTTGTTTACGATTTTGCAAGCAACAGATTTCCCGGCATCGAACCTTCTGAAGAAGGCTATTGGAGAGATGTAGGTAATGTCGACAGCTATTGGCAGGCGAATATGGATTTGCTTGAATACAACCCGGAATTAAACCTTTATTCACGCGATTGGCCGCTTAGAACGTTTAATTATAATTACCCGCCTGCAAAATTCATTTGGGATGAAGCCGAAAGGGTTGGTACTGCAAAAAACTCGCTTGTTTCTGAAGGCTGCATTATAAGCGGAGGCGCAATTTCAAAATGTGTTCTTTCGCCAAAAGTGCGCATTAACAGTTTTTCGAGCATTTCAAATTCAATTTTGCTTGAAGACGTTGAAATAGGGCGTCATGCTAAAATTGATAAAGCAATTATTGATAAAAACGTTAAAGTACCGCCATACACAGAAATCGGTTTGAACACGGAAGATGACATCGCCCGCGGCTTTTACGTTTCCCCGGGGGGAATTACGATTGTGCCGAAAGGGGCAATAGTAGAATAGAGGCAATAGGCAGCCGACGCAAATTTTTTCATTTATGTGTTTCTTAAAAACAACACATATTATTGAGAAAGATTTTATTACCCCAATGAAAATTTTAGCAAATTATTATACCCCTGTTTTAGGGCGCAACAATACAAATTTCGGCATGATACATTTAAGCCAACCCGAATCTGCCGAAAAAACGGAAAATCCTCTTGCTCCGAGCTATACGTTTATGTTTAGGGAATATCCTGTTCAAAGTGCGGCAGTAAAACTTCTTAAAAAAGACAGGCCGACCACCTTTAAAGTGCTCGGATGTTCAGACGGCTCCGAGGCTTGGACTTATGCAATTTTATCAGGCAATGCCTTTAAAGATAAAAACCTTGTCAGGGTTGAGGCTGTCGACAAAGAAGAATCTTTGATTGAACTTGCAAAAACAGGTTATTTGATATGCAGCGATAAAGAAAAAGAACTTGCAACCAATTCGAGCGTAAAAGATATACCGCTCGATGAGAAAAGTTGGGGAAAAATATTCAAACAAACAGAAGAACCACCTGAATTTCAAGGGCTTGTCCGTCGCTATCCCGAGCTTGCAGATATAACTTCAAGCAAAATTTTCGGCGATATGTCTATAGGAAACGGAATGGAATGGCAGAAAATAAACACCGAGCGTTTGCCCAAGGTTGAATTTATCGCGGGCGATCTAAGGGATTATCTTGAGTCAGATACTGAACAAACTGTCTATGTAATGGCAAATTCGGTTTGCTACATAGGTGAAAAAGAAGGCCCTGATAAATTTGTTGAAATTTTTGAAAAAATTCAAAATGAAAATTACAACAAAAAAGGTCCGACATATGTTGTACTGGGAGCGGTTGAATTGGATTTTATAAGTAAAGAGGAGCCTTGTGTTTGGAAATTTATAGAGCGCTTGGGATTTGAACATGTTTCACAATATGAATTAATGCAGGCCGGAGTTAAAAACAATGAATTTATGGAAGATGTCAAAACAAAAATTTTTAGACTTAAACCCTCCACAATGCCTATTAAAGCTAATTTTGAGTGCCGGCCCGGGCTTGGTTGCCCTCCTTATGTCCGAGCGCAATTGATAAGAGAGGCTCGTAATAAAAATTAACATGCTTAAATTTGCAAGCAATTATTTTCCTGCAGGAGTTTTATCACCTTGTAAAATAAGGTAGAAATTAGAAAATGGTCAACGCAATAACTCCGCAATATATGCAATATTACCCGCAAACTATCCCGACAGGGCAAGGCGCAAACGCTGTAAACATCCAAATTTTCAGCCCTGCAGCATATTCGGGCCAGGCACCTGCAACACAAACTCAAGCGGCACAAGCGCCAACAGCATACCCGCCTGCGCAACAACCTGTAAACCCACAACTACCGGCGCAATACCCCGCATACCCTTACCCATATCCTTGTCCATGTTGTCATAATACAGACCCAAATAAAGACCCAAACAGCGGCGGAAACACCGGCACTGGCGCTAACACCAACGCCAATAATAATGCCAACAACAACACAAACACAAATATAAACAGTAATGTGACAACAGTCCCAACGGCTAATAATCCAAAAGAAAAAATTGTCGTTTTAACCGACGAATATATAAAAACCTTGGAAAATTATTTGAACAACCAAGACCCGAAAATCAGAATGCAAGGTATTAACGAGCTTTTGAAAAGGTTTAAGGAAGATAAATCAAGAACAAACGACATACCTTTAACTGCCCTTTTAAACAAAGCATTACAAGACAAAAGCGCAAGTGTAAGATTTATGGCGCTGACCGTTCTTGATGTTGGTTATGCAAAAGGAAACGATGAAACTTTTAACATTTTGACACAGCTTGAGAATCAAATTAACACAGGCAGTGTTCAAATCGGAGAAGATGCGAGATTGGCATCGAAAGTACTTTTAAAAATGAGTGGCGAAACAACCGAGGTACCGGCAGGAACAGGTCATAATCCGCCTAAACCGGCGGAAAAAACCAAAAAAGGATCGATTGAAATATAATGCAAATTTATAAAATTTTAACAAATACATCCGCCATAATCGCAGCCGCTACAGTGGCTTACGAAGCCCACACAATGGGCACGCGTAAATCTGCTGAAAATGTGAAACTCGGAGGCGCAAAAGATACAATCCGCGATACAATCGGCACTTCAAAATTGAATTACCCAAGCCCTATTTATAATGAAACCAAAAAAGGTATTTTCAAAATAAAAACACCAAACCCTTTCAAAGACATAATCCACGGCACAGGAGGCTATTTGGACGGCTTTATGGAAGGTCTCACACGCAATATTCCTACACTGGGCTTTGCGGCGCTCACTTTAGCTGCTAAAACAAAGATGAAAGATGTTGTAGTTAACGGAGTAACAAAACAAAAAGTTAATCACGCTTCTTTGAAAACAGTTGGTGTAGTTGGTTTGGGCCTGAGTGTACTTTGGAATTTCTTAAAATACGGCACGAGTATTTTCGAGCGGAAAGATTATTTAGATTAAAACCTTAAAGTTCATGAATATATTTCTTGAATGGTTTTATCAATAGGGTCTTCGCTTTTGCCCATAAACGCCTCAAAAGCTCTTGCGAATTCGTTTAAAATTTCAATTTTTTTATCAGCCTTCATTTCAGGTTTTATTTCGTCAGTTTTAAGAAAGCAGTGGCTGTTTCTTCTTTTATATTTAACACTTGTTAACTTCAAATACCCATTACGCCCCCATAATGTGACAGGTACATCATCAGAAGCCTTGTCAATTCTATCGCGGACATTTTTCAAGGCTTTTGCAACTTCAATGTCGCGATTGATTACAACATTGTCAATGGTGTCCCTTGTTTCACGGGACTTATATATTTTTAATGTGCCGAAATTCGGGTTGTATGTGTTAAGCCTAACCTGCATTTTGTCGCCAACTTTGTAACTTATTATTTAAAAGCGGTGATTTAGAAAAGTTGCGGGGGAGTTTATGTGTTTGAGTTATAATTTTGTTATGTCCACGTAGTTCAGCAGGCACAGTGACCGTCAGGTTGCGACAGTTCAATAGGTTCTATCCTGCTGGCATGTTGGAAAATTGAAAACAGAATAACACTTGTCCACGTAGTTCAGCAGGCACAGTGACCGTCAGGTTGCGACAGTTCAATAGGTTCTATCCTGCTGGTATGTTGGAAAATTGAAAACAGAATAACACTTGTCCACGTAGTTCAGCAGGATAGAACGTCACCCTCCTAAGGTGAATGTCGGGGGTTCAAATCCCTCCGTGGACAAATTTTAAAGAATTACTAATCATCGGGATTTGAACAAATGGCAAGTCTGCCTTTCCTCGCTAAAGTTCGAAAATTCCCTCCGTGGACACTTAGTGTAAGAAATTTCTTACAGCGCTTGTGCGCTGTTGAAATTTCAGAACGGGCCTTAGAATGTAAGCCTGTGACGGGGTGCGAGGAGCACCACGGACAAGGCGATACTGGACTGGATTAATCACCCCGCGTACACAATGGCTTTTTTGAATTTTAATCCATATTCTTTTTGCGCTTGTTCAAAAAGCTCTCGAGCTTTATCGTTTAAAGTAATATTGCCCCCAGTATCAATGTTTTTCTTGATTGATTCTTTAATTTTAGGCAACATGTTATAGTATGCTGTGCCGGCTTTAATTCTATACATTTCAAAAGAAAAATCTTTTTGTTTACCAAGGTCAGACCAAGTTTCGTTTTCGCCAAGAATTTTTGCACGCATTTTCAAGGGATAACCGTTTTCACCTTTAAATTCACCTTGGGCAAACTTTGAAACAAGCGGCGCTATAATTTTTGAAGAAAAATCATAGCCTTTTCCTTTATAACTATCTTCCGGCCTGCTTTTATCGTTAAACTGTTCGGGGTCAGAAGTGTACTCTTTTTTCAGCCATTCAAGCACCTGTGGTGAAAGAATATACGGCCCAACAGCAGAAGGAATGTTGCCATTGAGTTCGTTCAAGCAATAACTTTCAACATCTCCCTGAGGTTTTTCAACAAAATCAGTTATTGATTTATCTTTGAAATTGTTAAATTTCACGGCAGAAAGGCCGCCTACCTTTTCGGCAAAAACCGGAACAGCAATAAATGTTAGCCCTGAATTTCCTTTACTGCCGCGTTCTTTTTCATGTTCCAAAATTAAATTTGTTACATCAAGGTCGGTAAAATTATCACCCCAACTAAAAACAAGCGGTTTATTTGTTGGAATTTTACCTGTTTTCAAACCCTCAAGAAGCGCGAAAGCACTGCCTTTTGCGGGCTCTACCTCAACAAATTGCGGTGTTTCTTGCAGTAATCCTGTTTTTGCAAAATTGACTAAAACGCCGTGGATAAGGCGCATAGGTTCACCGTTTAGTTTTGCCGGAATAAAAGAAGCAGGTTTTGTCATGCCGCCTTGAAGAGTTGTAATGTCTTTATACCTTGTGCCATCGCCATCTGAAGGCACATAAAAGTTGTAATCATTTTTGATCGCACTTGCACTAAGATTTCCTCTGACTGCTTTGTTCATTCCTTTGTCAAAAAATTCATCATAAGCACGCGCCATGTATTGGCCTTTTTCATTATTGGAAATACTTCCCCAAACTTGTCCGCGGAAAGAAAGCGAGCTGTGCAGAGGAATTATTTTGCCGTCTTTGTAATAGCAATGGGTTTCCGGTGTTATTAAAATTTTCAAGTCTTTATATTTTGGGTCATTGAATGTAAGAATTTTTTTTGTACCCACATTCGAATCAGAAATATCTTGAACCGTAAAAAGCTCATCCGGGCTTGTTCGTTTAGTGCTTTCCCCTTGAAATAAAGTGCTTTCGGTATTCTTCAAGCAGCCATCAAGCTTGGAAATTTTTGTTATAATCATTTTACTCATCCCTTTTTCAAAACAACACAAGAATTTAAAAACTGTGATAAACATTTTTTGCCTGTGTTAAAATAAAGCTATGGAATTGGGCGTAAACATTGATCATATTGCAACACTAAGAAACGCGCGCGGCGGGGTTGAGCCGAGCGTCTTAGAAGCGGCAAAAATTTGCGAAAAATGCGGCGCATCGTCAATCACCGTGCATCTTCGTGAAGACAGACGCCACATAAAAGACGATGACGTTTTAGAAATTAAAAAAAATGTTTCAACAAATATCAACCTTGAAATGGCAACAACAGAAGAAATGCAAGCTTTTGCGCTAAAAGTTTTACCCCACAGCGTTTGTCTTGTGCCTGAAAAACGCCAAGAACTCACAACTGAAGGCGGTTTAGATGTTGCAAGCCAGGTCGAAAGAATGAAAGAATTTATTAAACCTTTGCATGAAAAAGGCATTGTTGTAAGCCTTTTTATTGATTCAGACGAAGCCCAAGTACGAGCGGCGGCTGAAATTGGCGCGGATTTTATTGAGCTTCACACGGGAAGTTTTGCCAACGCCTGGGGCACCAAAGACTACAAAAAAGAGTTTGAAAAACTTGTGGCCGGGGCAAAACTCGCTCAAAGCCTTGGTTTAAAGGTTAACGCGGGTCATGGTTTAAACTATGAGAATGTTTCTCAAATGCACAAAATTGAAGGGCTGATTGAACTAAACATTGGCCACAGCATAATTTCGCGCGCAGTATTCAAGGGTTTTGAAGCAGCGGTTTTAGAAATGAAAGCATTGATCAGCTAAAATATTTTTGCATATGACAAAATATAGTCGTGGATTACATTTATGAGCATTGGCAAAATCCAAATAAGTATAAGCGCGCCCATAACCGGTTTAAAAAGAAAGCTTAATTGGAAAACGTTTACCTGAGGAGCGGTTTTTGAAATAATACCAAGAATAATGTCCTGCCCCAGTGTTGCAAGAAGGACGGGCGCTGCTATTTGCATACCCATATAAAGAATTTGCGAGGTGATTGTAAGCAAATAATCCATATTCGCCACCTGCGCAAGCGGAAGAACGGTTCCGTATGTCGGGAAAAGTTCAAAACTTCGCAAAAACGCTTCAAAAAGCCAATAAATACCGCCGGCCTGAACAAAAATTAAAAGCCCGAGAAACGAAAAATAGTTCCCCATAACCGAAACCTGCACGCGCGGCGCAGGGTCGAGCACCATAGCAGATGACAACCCCATTTGCATATTTATCATATCCCCGCCCGCAGAAATAGCTTGTAAAATACAGTTTGCTACAAAACCGATAACCGCACCGAAAGCAAAGTTTAATATTATACAAAGAATAAGCGAAGACCCATTTGGCGGAAGTTGGGGCTTAATAAGCATTGTCACAATTATGGTCATAATAAGTGCGATTGCAAGCCTTACGGGCATTGGCACTTCTTTTCTGTTAAAAACAGGCGCAAAACGGGCAAGACCCAAAAAACGGGCAAAGACCATAATGCCCGCACCCATAGCAATATTAAGTTCAGGAAAAATTTTTGCAAATTGTATTAAAAAATCTGACATTTTTGCTCCTGCAGACGTTTTGCTCAGGTGTAGGTTTTACTTCCTTTTGGCGCCTTTAATTAAACGCTTATTATCTTCCCATTTAATGAAAATTTGGCATAATTCATCATTATTTTCAGCATTTTTAACAATATGGTTCGTCGTATTTGAAATCGGGTCAAATTCATACACTGAGACCACTTGACCGCTCGCAATTTCTTTTTTGTAGACCATATCAATTGTTTTAATAACATTAGACGACCTGAATTCATTGCCTAAAGGTTCTAGAGCCCAGCGGATATAGTTTGCATTATTGGCATGCTGGTTAATGTCGATATCGTCAAAACAAACGTCGAACTTGGCTTTCCCGCTTATGGAGCACATGGAAGGTATTTTTTCAAAAACTAAATCATCTTCGTATTTTTCAAAAGTAGGGAATGCGGGAATAGTTTGTGAAATAGGAAGCATTTTTTTGGAATCTAGGTCAACAAGCGCCCAAATACTGTTTGCAGCGCCAATTTTTTCGCCCGACGAGGCAAAAATTTCAAAGTCACGATATGCAAAAAGCTTCACTCCGCCACGCGGTCTTGTTTGAATTTTCAACCCGTCAAGACCCAGGGGGTAGCTTTCAAATTCAATCCTGTATTTCAACAAAAACCAGGCATAACCATGTTCGAAAACAAAAGTCGGCCCAAAACCAAGACTTTCAGCGCTTTGAGTCGCAGCATCCTGTAAAAAAAGCAAAAGTGAACTTTCTTTCAAGGCAGAAAGAGCGTTCATTTCATAATATTTAATCTCATACTCGCGCTCGTAGGTTAAGGAATCTTTTACTATCATAGCCCGAATCTCGCCAATATACTAACAAGAAGCCAACCTACCAGATAAATCGCAAAACACGCAACCATAAAAGAAATGTCGAGCATACCAAGCGGTGGAATAACTTTTCTAAAGGGTCCGACAATGGCATCGGTAAAGGTTCGAAGCGCTTTAAAGGGTTGTTTATACCACGGAACACTGGGAATCCAACTTAAAAGGGCCATTAAAACCATAAAAACTAAAATCAGGTCGAAAATTCTTGCAACAATAAAAGAAATCATAATTAAAACCTCGAACTTTCTTTAGTATTGGCACACTTGCAATTTCTCTCATCAGGCAAATTTGAAATAATTTCATAAAGAAGTTTTTGTAAGTTACTAATATTTGATTTAAAAACTTCCATAACAGCAGCGTGAGAAACCGGGTCGCAATCGCCCACAAGGCCTGCATCATAATCGGTTATAAGTGAAATATTCAAGGGGCACATATCCATTTCTTTTACAAGGTAAGCTTCAGGGTATTGGGTCATATTAATTACTTCCCAACCTTGGTTTGTGAAGAATTTGCTCTCGGCTTTTGTGGAAAACCTTGGCCCGTTAATTACAACAACAGTGCCTGTTTTATGAATTTTTAACCCTAAATTTTCAGCGCTTTTAATTGCAAGTTCGCGTATATCAGGGCAATAAGTTTCCGCCGCGCTAACATGTGTTACAACAGGGCCTTCAAAGAAAGTGTCCTGCCTTCGACCGTTTGTCCAATCAACAAATTGGTCGCAAAAAACAATATGCCCGGGCTCGACATGTTTTTGCAAAGAACCTGCCGCACAAGGACTTATAACTCTTTTGCAGCCTATACTTTTCATTGCCCAAACATTTGCGCGGTAATTCACATTATGGGGTACAAGGTGGTGATTTTTCCCGTGGCGCGGCATAAAAGCAACTTTTTTGCCTCCAACCGTACCTACTGCAATTTTATCCGAACAAGGACCATACGGCGTTTCGACAGTATATTCTTTAATATCATCTAAAAAGCCGTAAAAACCGCTGCCGCCAAAAATCCCTAAAGTTGCTAAATTATCCATTAAAACTCCACAAGTCCTCTATTTTTGTTATTATAATACAATGAGCGAGGAAAGGAAACAACACGCTGTTTCATTTTTGAGCGAATGTATCAAGTGGCACAGCCACATATCATTAATGAAGATTATGGAGCAAATAATTTGGAAAGGTACGCAAGACATATTGCCAAGTGGGGCAAAGAAGGCCAAGAAAAATTAAATAGTTCAAAAGTTCTGGTTTGCGGGCTCGGAGGTCTTGGAAGCGGCGTAATTGCAGCGTTAGGCGGTTACGGCGTGGGTAAAATCGGAATGCTTGATTTTGATACGGTGCAATTATCCAACCTAAACAGACAATTTATCCACAAAGACTGCAATTTGGGTGAAACTAAAACCTTCAGCGCAGCAAAGTTTTTAGAGGAATTTAACCCAAGCATCAGGCAGGTTATTTATAATAAAAAACTTGATGAAACCAATTTAGAAGATTTCGCCGCAAAAATTAAGGCGCAAGGTTTTGAAATTATTGTCGATTGTTTCGACAATTTTGAAGGCAAGGTTTTGTTGAACAGCCTTGCATCTATGACAGGCGTAACCCTCGTCCACGGCGGGGTTGAAGCTTTTCAAGGGCAGGTTATGACAATTAAACCCTCCGAAACTGCTTGTCTCGCCTGTATTTTAGGAGACTTTAAAGAACTTGCACATAACGACGCTCAAAGCGCGTCTAGCCCCCAAATGCCACCGGCAGCACTTCCTTCTGTAGTAAACACTATTTCCGCAATTCAAGCCAACGAATGTGTGAAAATTTTGCTTAACCTTGAAAATATACTTTATAACAAACTTTTAAGAATAAACTTGTCAAAATACGAATTCAAGGTTGTCGAATTAGCAAAAAACTCTAAATGCAAGGTTTGCACTAAGCAAGAACCGTCTGCCCAAATCCGATTAATGTCTTAGCACCCGGGTCTTTTGTTTCTTTAAACGCGTCAATTGCATCCAAAATTATTTGTTTCGGATTCAGCGACTGACCCCTCATTTGTTTTTCAATAGCCGCTTTTTTCGCGTTACCCGTAACGGTTTCAATGTCTCTGTAAGAATACTTAAGGCTTTCAAGCATTTGCGCGATCGGGCTTAATTCAGCTTCGCTTCCAATCAAGCCTTTCGCAAAAGGGTTTGTTCCTTTGCCCAAATGTAACCTAAGAGCACCCAAAATTGCTTCTTTGTCGGGATTATCCACAGGAATTTTTATTCCGAACCTGCTTAAAGCGGCTTCATTCATCGCTCCCCTTTTGCCTGTGGCTTTATCGAGCATTGTGTTCGTTGTGGCAAAAATGTATATGTTTTTGTGAGCTTTAAATTTATCCAACATTTGCAAAGTTGTTTTTACAAGCTCCTGTCTTGCTATCTCGCCCCCGCTAGAACCTTCCGATTCTGTCAGGAAAGATTCCACTTCATCAAGAACTACAAAAAATCTTTGTCCCGGGTTTGAGGTTGCTGTTTCTATTATTTGATCGGCTTTTTTCATAAAGTTTATGGAAGCCTGGTTTACATAAGGCGAACCGTCTGAAGCAGTACTAAACTGAACGACTTTTGCGCCAATTTTTTTCGCCAGCGATTTAATAATGTTGGTTTTGCCTGTGCCGGGTGGGCCATAAAAAACTGCGCCAACGTTACCTGCGATACCTTCTTTGTCGAACAAATCGGGGCGCTCCATTCTATTCAAAACATTTTCTTGAATGAATTCTTTAACTTTTTTCATACCCGGCAATTTATCTAAAGTTACAATTGAATTATCATTTGTATAATCTTCAAAAATATTTTTTAATTTGTCGCCACTTTGGCCTCCGGGGTTTCCGGCTTTTTCGAGAAAACCTTTTAGAGTTTTATTTAATACAAGTAAGGTAATAACTGTAACCCCAAGCTGTAAAACTATTTTTAAAATATCTTCTTTAAGTTTGTTTTTTTGTTGGGCTTTCTTTTGTTCGGCAAATATAACCGGTGTTAATGGAGATACATTTTTATCCGCAACGGGCTGTATTGTTGCGGGTGTATTTGAAGATTTATTTGCATCCTGCTTAGTGTTGACAGGAGTTTGCAGCATGGGGAGAATTGCTGTTGACATCTTGCTACTCTTTTTGTTGCTTCGCTAAACTTCAAACACATCAGAAAAGAAAAAATTGCTAGTTGATGAAGCAAAATTTACAAATTATGTATTTACAAGATTTTGCAAATTAACCACAAAATCGTAATCTTTAGGAGTTTGGTGGTCAAAACCAAGCAAATGCAATATTCCGTGCGCAATTAAAGTCGAAACCTCTTTTTCAAGCGTAACATTGTTTTCAACTGCCTGTTTTTTTGCAGTATCAAGTGAAATCAGAATTTCACCCAAATGCACTCCTTCGGGTGTAATAATTTTTTCTTCGCTGTCAAAAAACAGCGCAAAAGTTATAACATCTGTGGGACAATCTTTTTCACGATATTGCGAATTAATTTCTTGAATTTTTACATCGTCACAAAAAATTATGTCGAAATCAAAATCCGCGTCTAAATAAGGCTTAAGATGTTCAAAATCTCGCACTTCATTTAAAATTTTACCGAAAATTTCTTGTGTTTTATCTTCAGAATATTCAAAAACAAAATCGGGATGGGTGTTATCAATCATCCTTATCAACCTTTGTTTCAAGGCGGATTTTAGTTTTATTTTCAAGTTCGCTCAACATACTTTCATGGTATTTAATTCTGTCATGGTGCATACCGCGCAAGATTCTGTTAAAAGTTGTGGCGATAAGTTTTATGTCTTTAAGCGTCAAAGGACTGTCAGACAGTTGTCCGTCGTTTAAACGTTCCGTGATAATTTTATTTATCATATTTTCAATTTCTTCCTGTGCCGGGTTTTTTAAAGAACGAACCGCGCTTTCAGCCGCATCTGCCAGCATCAAAATTGCAATTTCTTTTGTCTGTGGCTTAGGGCCGGGGTAGCGGAATTGTTCTATATCAACGTTTTCAATACCGTCTTGAGCGACTGCTTGGTTGTAAAAATAACCGGCCAAACCATCGCCGTGATGTTGTTGAATAAAATCTATAATCGACTGCGGAAGACCATATTCTGCCGCTAATTCAGCGCCGTCTTTAACGTGAGAAATAATCACCATTTTACTCAGCATAGGGTTCAATTTTGTATGAGGGTTCTCAATACCCAGATATGACTGGTTTTCAATGAAAAACAAAGGACGTTTTAATTTACCGATATCGTGGTAAAGCGCTCCGACTCTGGCTAAAATAGGGTTTGCGCCAATTGCTTCTGCTGCAGCTTCGCAAAGGTTTGCAACCCGAAGGGAGTGATCATAAGTTCCGATTGCCTTATCCTGCAAAATTGAAAGAGGCTGCGTGTTAAAATCTGCAAGTTCAATAAGTGCGTATGGTGTAATTACTTTAAATAAATTTTCAAAAATAGGCAAAGCAGCAAGTGCGAGCATACCTGAAACAAAACAGTTGCTAAATATCAAAATGGCATTTTTAAAAGCCTGGAAATCGGCGAACATTTCAAGTTGTCGTTCAAACAACGTTACCAAAATTGTTGCGCAAAAGGCCATAACACCAATTTGAATGCCGCATTTAATTAACCCGATACGTTTTGAATAATCAATTCTTGAAACACTGTAAACTGCCATTAGTGTTGAAAAAATAAAAGTCGCAATTACAATCGGTTCAATGCCAAGCGTGAGTGAGAACAGCGTTAAAAATAGAATTGTTGCAAAAAATGCGATATTTGTACTTGTAAAAATTGCTATGAGAATTGTATAAGCAGGTATTGGTGTCATAAAAAAGACTTCAGGGCCGCTGGCTGCTGTAATTGCCGCACAAACAGTCACAATAATGCTTAAAACCGCTAAAATTGTCATGTGTCGCCTTGTGAGGAATTGTCTTTCATATTTTTTCACATAAAAAACAAGTATGGCGCAAATTAAACAGGTAATTAAAAATACACCGATAATCCCGCCTTTATTAAGTTGGAAGAAGTTATAACCTATTTTTTCCAAAGCTGCTTTTTTAAGTTGGGTTACGGGTTCACCCACTTTCAAAATGCTGTCACCTTTTTTGAAAATCACAATTGAAGGACGCACAGCTGTTCTGGCATTTTTCTGAGCAAGTTCGGTCGCATATTTATCCACAACCAAATTTGGAATAATGACATGCTCTAAAAGCGTAACAACAGGTTTTACCTGGCTTTTGGGGATATCTTTGCTAACAGCAGAAGTAATAAAATCTATTTCATTTTGCGGGACAATATTTTCCGAAATACCGATTTCTAAAAGTCCCTCAAGGGTATTATCTGCAACTGTCAACACGTTTTCAAGATTTGCATCGCTTGTTTCTAAAATATAATTAATTAAATCATTTTTTCTTTGTGTATCTTGAATTACAAGCAAATTGGAAAGCTCTGAGGTCTTTGCTTCCGGACTTAAATTTTCATCATCCTTGATTTTTTTAATACTTCCAACCAGCTCTTTAAGGTTATTCTTGATATAGCTGTTTTCAATCGACACCATAATCGGGCGGACTCTGTTTGCAGCGTTATTTTTATTAATGTCAGTTCTTTGCACGTCAATAACTTCAATGGTTTTTGGGGCAACAATATCTTTGTCGCTTATGCCGTTTTCAAACAATTGCTGGTTTGCATAATACTTTAATGAGAGCACCGCAGTTACTATGATTGTTACTGCAAAAAACAGCACATACGAAAATACATTCGAAGAAGTAATGTTTTCAGAGCTGGGGAAATTTAGTTTTCTCATTTTCGGCACCTTCTATCCGTAATTTTACTTTATTATACAACAAGGTTATAATTATCGAATGCAAATTAGATTATTCGTATTAGCATTATTACTATTCTTTTCTACACAAATTGCCTCCGCCGAAATCGGCTGGGTTAACGATGCGCGAAATCTTTTTATTTCAAAACGTATGGTAATTTACGCGTTAAATATACGTACATTCAACGCACAAGATAACAACGGAAATGATATTATTGAGCTTTTAGAAGGCGAGGCCACAGGCAATTTTATAAACGCTTCAAAAAGGCTTGATGAAGTTGCGGCACTGGGGTTTAACACGATTTATCTTTTGCCGATTACAAAAACCGGTAAATTAAAAGCTTTAGGAACCGCCGGGTCTTTATACGCGCTGGATTCTTTTGATACAATCAGCCCGCTTTTGGACGATAAAACCGATGAGAGAAGCGTTCTTGAGGAAGCGAAATTTTTTGTAGCAGAAGCGCACAAAAAGGGTTTGCGAGTGGTTTTAGATATGCCAAGCTGCGGCAGTTACGATATGAGCCTTGAGCGGCCCGATTTATTTTTAAGAAATAAAAACGGTGAAGCTATTACCCCTGCCGACTGGACAGACGTTCGGCTTTTTAAGGTGTGGGAAGGCAATGAACTTAATAAAGAACTTATAGAAAGCTACAAAAAATTCATAGATATGGCCTTAGAATTAGAAGTTGACGGCATAAGGGCTGATGTTGCGGCAATTAAACCGCCTGAATTTTGGAAAGAAATTATTGAGTATACCCGCTTAAGAAGCCCGCAGTTTCTCTTTTTAGCGGAAGCCGAGACTTCATGGGAATCGCCTGTAAAAGAACCTTACACAAGTGTCGAAAAACTTTTAGAATCAGGCTTTGACGGCTATTACGGCGATTATTCAAACTTTAGCGAACTTACAAAAGCAAAAGATTTTATTAAAAAAATTAAAACGGATGAAAAAATATCCAAGAAATTTAAAGGTCAAACGGCTGTTATGGCAAGTTTTGCAACACATGACCAACAAAGCCCGATGTTACATGGTAATTCAAACTACTGGGAAACAATTCTTTGGTTAAACCTCACAATGCCTTTAAACACCTACTTTTTAGATGGTTTTCAAACAGGAGACAGTTACATATACAAATATGAAAACAAACCGGCCGAAAAAAGCTACACGGACGATGATATTTATTTTCTTCACAGCGGCAAGTTCGACATTTTTAATTTTTCAAGAAGGCCGGGAGGCAAGCACCAAGAGCTTTACGAGATTTTCAAAAATGCAATGAAATTTAAAAGTTGGGCGAAAGATATTTTGCAGAATGGAAAAATGACAGTCCTAAAAACCAATCAGCGCAACGTTTTTGCTTATTCACGCGATTTTGGTAACGATTCAATTATTGTTGTCGGCAACCTTGATTCAAAAAACTCCCATAACGCAGTGGTTTGGGTAAAAGGTTTGAATAAAAAATCTTTCTTTTCACCTATTAAAATTAACAACAACCCGGTTGTTAAACGCGGAAAATTAAGCACAGACTTAAACCCCTCGGAAATCCAAGTTTATATGTTTTCAAGAAAAAAGCTTAAAGTGCATAAAGCTCAATAACCAATCCACTTGAGAAATAAAACACATTTTATTCCCGCTTAATCGCTTATCGTTGCAAAAAAAGGCTTGAAGTGCTAGAATGAATTGCCATACGTAACAGGTAAAATTATGGGTACAGTTAAAAAGCCGACTAATGCACAAGAAAGAATCATTCTGGCCTTAGACGTTGATGATTACGAAGCAGCAGAAAAATTAGTCGTTGAACTTAAAGATTATGTGGGGTTTTTCAAGGTTGGTTTGCAATTGATCACATCTTGCGGTATGGAAGTTGTGGATATGATTCACAAACACGGCGGCAAAGTGTTTTATGACGCCAAATTCCATGATATCCCCAACACTGTTGCACGCGCAAGCGCGAATTTGGTGCGCAGAGGGGTAACATTTTTCGATATCCACATCAAAGGCGGCTCGAAAATGCTCAACACAACCGTGAAGCTTGTGAATGAGACCGTAAAAAAATATGAACTTCCTGAGCCTACAATTCTTGGTGTCACACTGTTATCAAGCTTTGGGCAAAGAACCCTAAATCAGGAATTAAACGTTGATTTAAATATTGATGATTATGTCGCCTCGCTTGCCAAAATGGCAAAAGAGGCCAATTTAAACGGCGTTGTAGCAAGTGCAAGCGAAGTTTCACAGATAAGAAAAATTTGCGGTGAAGATTTTATTATTGTTTGCCCCGCGATTCGTCCCACATGGTCTGTTGTGGATGATCAGGTTCGTGTTGTAACTCCGACCGATGCGGTTTTAGCCGGTGTTGATTATATGGTGGTAGGGCGTCCCATACTCAACGCGGAAAACAAAATTGATGCGGTAAATTTGATTATTGATGAGATTGAGAATGCGCTTTTAGCAAAAATTGGAGGGCGTGAATGAAAAAAGTTTTAGGTGTACCAAAAGAATTAAAAGAAGGCGAAAACCGTGTAGCCCTAACGCCTGATGCCGTATCGGTTTTGGTTAAAGAGGGCTGCGAAGTCTTAATCGAAAAAGATGCCGGGAAAAAAAGCGGCTTTGAAGACAGCGAGTATGAAAAAGCGGGCGCTAAAATTACATCGGACACAAAAGAACTATGGGCAAAATCAAGCGTTATCGCTAAAGTAAAAGAGCCGCAAAAATGCGAATTTGATTATTTCCGCGAAGATTTAATTTTGCTTTCATACCTGCACCTTGCGGTTGAACCTGAATTAACGGAAATACTCATTAAGAAAAAAGTTTGCGCTATAGCTGCTGAAGCTGTTCAAACAGAATCGGGCGAATTACCGCTTTTAAGACCTATGTCAGAAGTCGCAGGAAGAGTCGCAATTCAAGTAGGCACAAGGTTTTTAGAAGCGCACAGCGGTGGCGCGGGCGTTCTTTTAGGCGGAGTTCCGGGGGTTAAACCGGGCAAAGTCGTTATTATTGGCGCGGGCGTTGTGGGAACAAATTCCGCGAAAATTGCCGTTGGCATGGGCGCAGAAGTTTCACTTCTGGATATTAACGCCAAAAGGCTTGCTGAATTAGATTTGATTTTCAACGGGCGAATAAAAACTTATTACTGCAATCAAACAACTATTTTAGAAGAAGCAAAAACCGCTGATATTCTTGTCGGGGCGGTTTTAATTCCAAATAAAAAAGCACCGAAACTTGTTAGGGCAGAGCATGTTCAACAAATGAAAAAAGGGTCGGTTATTGTGGACGTTGCAATTGACCAGGGCGGTATTGTTGAATCAATAGATAGAACTACAACACACCAAAACCCTGTTTATGAAAAATATGGCGTTCTTCATTATGCTGTTCCGAATATGCCGAGCGCCGTTCCAAAAACTTCATCACTGGCTTATTCAAGTGCGATTTTACCTTATTTGCAAAAAGTGACCGATAACGGCTTGATTTTAGCAGTCAAAGAAAATGACGCGCTAAGGCTTGGCGTGAGCGTGTTTAGAGGAAAAATCACCTGCGAACCGCTGGCCCAATCAATCGGCAAAGAACATACAGAAATTTCTTCTTTAATCGGGTTTGCAATAAATGATTAAAGCTCAACGTGGGACAAAAGACGTTTTTGGTGAAACAGCGCTTGTTTTCAGCAGAATTGAAAGTGCCGGCCGTGAAGTTTTTGAGTGTGCAAATTTTGAACAAATTCGCACTCCGATTTTTGAAGCAACCGAGCTTTTCGCACGCGGAGTGGGCGATTCAACCGATATTGTAAATAAAGAAATGTATTCTTTTAAAATCGGCGAAGAGGGGACTTCCTTAACACTTCGCCCTGAAAACACGGCTGGAGTGGTGCGAGCCTATATCGAACATAATTTTGCGCGTCAATCACCCCCTCAAAAATTTTGGTATTTTGGCCCGATGTTTAGATACGAACGCCCGCAAGCCGGCAGACAAAGGCAATTTCACCAAATTGGCGCCGAGATTTTCGGTTCATCTTCAAGCGCAGCGGATGCTGAAGCAATTTTAACCGCAAGCGAAATTCTGAACAAACTGGGGCTTAACGACCTTATTGTCGAAATTAATTCACTTGGTTGTCCGACTTGCCGCGCTGATTATAAAAATTCGATTAAAAAAGCGCTAAAACCTCATTTAGCGTCACTTTGCGCTGATTGTCAGATGAGATATGAAAAAAACCCGCTTCGTATGCTCGATTGCAAAAACGAAGCTTGTGGAAAAATTTTCGCTACAGATGAAATTCAAAAGGTTGTTTTGAAAGATTTCATTTGTGATGAATGTTCAGACCATTTTGAAGAATTGAAAACACAGCTTGATGAACTTAATATAAAATATGCCATAAATAAGCTTTTGGTGCGCGGTTTAGACTATTACAACCGTACGGTTTTTGAAATTAAAAGCAATAAACTCGGTTCTCAAAACGCGGTTTGCGGGGGCGGAAGATACGACGGACTTGTTGAAATGTTGGGCGGTGAACCAACGCCGGCTGTCGGTTGGGCTATGGGTGTTGAAAGACTTGCAAGTTTAATGGAACCCCCTGAAGCTCAAAAACTTGATTATTATATTGTAACTAAATTCACAACCGAGGCTTTGAAACTGGCGAAACCATTACGTCAAAAGGGTTTAAAGGTTGACTACGATGCGCAAAATCGCAAATTTAATAAGCAGTTCGAAAAAGCCGCAAAAATCGCAAAAAATGCAATAATTTTAGGCGAAGACGAAATAGCGCAAGGGTTTTTAACAATTAAAAATCTCGAATCAGGCAACCAGGAACAAATTAAAACTAAAGATTTTTTGGGTAGTAAATAAGTTCGAATTCTTTATCGGGCTTAATTTTAGCGTGTCCGCCGCGAACGGCAAAAATTAAAGCACCCAAACCAAAAAAGACAGTTGTAGAATATCCGACAGGATAAACCCACAGTGAGCGGTTCGCGCCTGTTATTTTAATTTCACCTTCAAGATTTTTATCGTTTTGAAGGGTAAAATTGCCCACAGTCAAATCTGCCGGTGTGCCAAAAGCGCCGTTCATAGTAATTAATTCAACTCGCCCGGTTACTTGTGTGCCTTTTGGAATAACAATTTTGCCGTTTTGAACAACATCTTTTGCAATTATAAAATCAACTTTTTGGCCTTCATAGATATCGTTTTGGGTTGTTAAAGACCTTGAACTTGAAACAAAAACTGAAATTTCATTTGTGGCAATTTCTGTAATCACCCCTTTTGGAATCGGAACATTTTTATAACTTTGTAAAGTTTCAAGTGCAAATTCGTCAACAATGGGTTCTTTTTCAACCAAATTAACAGATTTTATATTTTTAAGTCGGCTTTGAGCAAAATCATCCACAATAACGTTTGGTGTGTATTTTGCCAATTTAACGTCCATTAAAGTTTTATTCGCAAAATCATCCACAATCGCTTCAGCCGCAAAAATCGCACTGTGGCTTGAAAATATAAGCGCTAAAAATAAAGCGGTTAATTTTTTCATTTTTACCTATCTATTTATATCTAACATGCGCAGAAGGATTATTAGCCTTTGTTTCAAAGCGTTTGCGGTTTTCTTTTGAAGTTAGCAAGAAATTTTGGTAATAAATGTTGTCTTTATATTCGTTATTTGCAAGGTATTGTGGGTATTTTGTGTAAATATACCCGTAAATTTCAGCCATTCTTCTTGAAGTTTTGGGGTGAGAACATTTAAAGGGAACCCAATCGATGTAAGATTGGTGCATAAATTTTGTGTCTAAGGTAATCATTGCAAGCGGGTTATAACCTGCTTTTACCATTAAATCGACTCCTCTTTTATCTGCTTTAAATTCATATGCTTTGGAATTCAGTTTTATTGGAACAATTGCAAAAGGTCCTTCGTGTAAGTCAATTGCGTGGGAAATTTCATGTGCAATAATTGCAGCAAGTTCATCATCTGTTTCGATAAATCTCATGATGCCCTTTTGGATATGAACGATTTTTTGCAAATCAGTGTAAGCATTTGCGCCTTTTTTCGAAGATTCATAGTGAGCAG
>JAVBQM010000047.1:0-6984 GCA_031549065.1 Candidatus Gastranaerophilales bacterium
CACTGAACATTAAGCGTTTGAGCGAACTTAACTCGTATCGCGGTATTCGTCACAGAAAAAATCTCCCTTGTCGCGGACAAAGAACAAAAACAAACGCAAGAACTCGTCGCGGTAAGAAAACTGGCCCAATCGCCAACAAGAAAAAATAGTTAGTCACGGCGCTTCAAACGCCGGCCAATAAAGAAATTAATAAAAGGAAGTAAATATAATGGCTAAACCGGTAAAAACTAAAAAGAAAGAAAGAAAAAACGTATTACAAGGTGTCGTACACATTCAAAGCACCTTTAATAATACGATTGTAACTTCAACAGATACGCAAGGTAACGCTGTTGCTTGGGCATCAGCCGGTGCTTGCGGCTTCAAGGGCGCCAGAAAAGGCACTCCGTTCGCGGCACAAAGCGCGGCCGAACAAGTCGCTAAAAAATCGATTGATTGCGGTATGAAAAAAGTTGAAGTTTATATCAAAGGACCCGGCTCAGGCAGAGAAACTGCCATCAGAGCAATTCAATCTGCGGGCTTAGAAATCACGCTCATTAAAGACGTGACTCCAATCCCACACAACGGTTGCAGACCGCCAAAGAAACGTAGAGTATAAGCAAAAGGATAACAAAATGGCTAGATACAGTGGACCAACAAATAAATTATTTAGAAACTATGGCGTCAAGGACTTGTCCAACCGTAAATTGGCGACATCAATGAGAGCAACACCTTCGGGTCAACATGGCGGAATGAGAAAAAAGCCGTCCGAGTACTCGTTGCAGCTTAAAGAAAAGCAAAAAATTCGTATGACTTATCTTGTCAGCGAAAAACAATTTGCGAAGTATTACGAAAAAGCCGCAAAAAGCAAAGGTGTAACAGGTACAGTGCTTTTGCAAATGCTTGAAAGCCGCTTGGATAACGTAGTTTTCCGCGCAGGTTTTGCAATTACGCGTAAACAATCAAGACAAATCGTTAATCACGGCCACGTTCTTGTTAACGATAAAAAGGTCGATATCCCTTCATATCTTCTAAAAGAGGGTGATGTTGTAACAGTTAAATCAAAAAGCAATGCGTTTGTAAAAACTGTTCAAGATTCAATTGATTTAGCGCTTAACTATGCTTGGTTGAATGTTGATAGAAAAACGCAAAAAATTACATATGAAAGAACTCCGGCAAGGGAAGAAATGGACCCTGAATTTAAAGAACAGCTCGTTATTGAGTATTACTCTAAGTAGTGGATTAGGAGAGAAAATTAAATGGAACTTAAAATTAAGAACGCAAATACAACAACAAGCTCAGATGGCAGCCAATATGGCAAATTTGTTATCGAGCCGCTAGACAGAGGTTTTGGCGCGACAATCGGTAACTCACTGAGACGCGTTTTACTTTCAAGCTTAGAAGGCGCCGCTGTTACTTCCGTTAGAATCGAAGGAATTACACACGAATATACCTCAATTCCCGGTGTTGTTGAAGATGTGATCGATATTATGTTAAACCTTAAAGGTTTGGTTGTAAAAGTTGAAAATAACGACACTCACCACTTAAGAATTGATGTTTCAAAACCGGGCCCGGTGCTTGCTTCTGAAATCATTCTTCCTGCGGGCGTTAAAGTTGTAAACCCTGACCACTTGATTTGCACAATCGCTGAAGGCGGCTCATTCCACGCAGATATCGTTGTTGAAGTGGGCAAAGGCTATATTACAAACGATCTTTCAAAAGATCAAAAAAGCGGTTTGCCGATTGACATGTTACCAATCGACGCTTCTTTTATGCCAATTAAACGCGTTAGCTACCTTGTTGAACCTGCGCGTGTAGGCGAAGTTCTTGATTATGACAAATTAACTCTTGAAATCTGGTCAAACGGTTCAATTGATGTTAACCAAGCGCTTTCAAAATCAGCAACTTTGTTGATTGAACACTTTATGCAAATTGCTTCAATCACAGGCAAACCAAATATCAAAGAAGAAATCAAAGTTGAAGATACTGCCGTTGCAGAAGAAGCTACTCCGGCGTTCACAATTGAAGACTTGGAACTTTCAGTTAGAGCATATAACTGCTTAAAAAGAGCAAGTATTAACTCAATGTCAGAGTTATTAAAAAAATCTGAACACGATTTGCTAAATATCAAGAACTTCGGCAAAAAATCTTCAGATGAAGTTATTGAAAAATTACACGAATTTGGACTAGACCTTCAACCAAACCCCGAGGGTGTTGACGAATTAGAATTAATATAAAAACAATAAGGAATCATAAAAATGAGACACCAGTGTAAAAAACACAGACTAGGAAGAGCTGCAGACCAAAGAAAGGCTGTTATGCGTTCTTTGGCGACAGAACTATTCGTGCATGGCGAAATCACAACTACAATGGCAAAAGCAAAGGCCTTAAAACCTTATGCTGAATCAATTATCACATACGCCAAAAAAGGTGATTTAGCAGCGCGCAGACAAGCCGCAAAGTTTATCTTTGACAGAGAAACCGAAAAGTATATGAACACCGAAACGGGCGAATTGTTTGATGTTCCCCAAGAAGGTCAAAAGCTTGTTAAGCAAAGTGTTCTAAGACAACTTTTCAGCATCATTGCAAAAAGATACACAGAGCGTAACGGCGGTTACACAAGAATTTTCAGGTTAACACCACGCCGCGGCGATGCAACTGAAATGGCGTTAATCCAGCTAACTTAAAATGACCAGATATTGTATAAAACTGCAATATTTCGGGAAAAACTATTGCGGCAGCCAAAAACAAAACGTGGAGGCGGGCGCAAAAGAGCAAAATACAATCCAAGAAGAGCTTGAAAAAGCACTCAGCACATTGATAAAACAAAAAATAAGCACAATCTTCTCAGGCAGAACAGACGCAGGGGTCAGCGCGCTCGGGCAAACCGCGCACTTTGACACCGAAAATGAACTAGAGGATAAGGAAAAATTCCGATATTCACTAGATTCAATCTTGCCTGACGACATCACGGTAAGCGAAATTTTTGAAGTTGATGATGATTTTCATGCGCAAATGAGCGCGAAATACAGGCATTATCAATATAAAATTCGTACCGGTAAAACCCCGAGCCCTTTTGATGTAAACGTTTTTTACAATAAAGGAAAGCTCGATGTTAACCGCCTTAATACGGCGCTTCAAACCCTGGTGGGTGAACATGATTTCAGTGCTTTTAAATCAACTTCCGATAATCCTGCAAAGGTTTGTAAAATCCTTAAAGCAGAGGCCCAAAGGGAATCAAAATTGGAAGGCGATTACATAACAATTGATATTATAGGAAACAGATTTCTCTATAATATGGTCCGAACAATCGTGGGAACACTTTTGATGATTGAAAAAGACGCCCTGGAACCGTTAACCATGGCAAAAATTCTTAAATCAAAAGACCGTAGACAAGCCGGACCGACCGCAGACCCGATTGGTTTAACGCTGATTGAAGTCGGCTATCAAGAATACAAACAGTAGAAAGGCAAAAAATGAAAACTTATAGTGCAAAACCGCTTGAAGTACAAAGAGCGTGGCATTTAATTGATGCTGAGGGGCAAACCCTTGGCAGATTGGCTGTTGTGATTGCAAACTTGCTAAGAGGCAAACACAAGCCCCAATATACTCCGCACGTTGATACGGGCGATTTTGTGGTTGTTATAAATGCCGAAAAAGTTAAAGTTAGCGGCAAAAAAGAAACCGACAAAATGTATCACCACCACACAGGTTACATTGGCGGTTTGAAAACAACCAATTTTAAAGATCTAATGGAAAAAGACCCTAGAAGACCCCTTGAAAAAGCGGTTAAAGGAATGTTGCAACACAACACATTAGGTGATGCGCAATTCCAAAAATTAAAAGTCTACGCAGGTTCTGAACACCCACATGCGGCTCAAAACCCTGTTAAATACGAACTTACCAAAGGAGAAAGCAAATAATGGCAGATAAAAAAGCAAACGAAGTCGTTAAGACAGGAAGAAGAAAATGCTCAATTGCTGTAGCCAGAGTAGTCAAAGGCAAAGGCAGAATTTTCATTAACGGCAAAACGCTAAAAGGCTATTTTGGCAACCGTCCGACGCTTGAAATGATGATTTACCGTCCATTAGTTTTAACTGACAACCAAGACAAATACGATGTCAAAGTTAAAGCTGTCGGTGGTGGTGTTACATCTCAAGCTGGCGCTATAAGGCACGCAATTTCAAGAGCGCTTCTTGAAATAAACGTTGAAACAAAGCCTGTTTTAAAACAAGAAGGTCTTCTGACGCGCGACGCGAGAATCAAAGAGCGTAAAAAATACGGACGCAAAAAAGCAAGAAAACGCTTCCAGTTCTCAAAAAGATAATATTTTATTTAATCTATTAAGAAGGTATAAGAAAATGCAATTAATATTAAAAAAAGACGTACAAAATTTAGGTGAAGTTGGCGATTTAGTAACCGTTAAAGACGGTTACGCCAGAAACTTCCTTATCCCGAATAACTTGGCACAAGTTGCAACAAAAGGCGCTTTAGATGCTCGTGAACGCGATTTAGCAAGAATTAAATCAAAAGCTGAAAAGTTACACAACGAAGCTTTAGCTCAGGCTGAAAAAATTGAAGCGATTAAAGTTGTTAACTTAAGTGCAAAAGCAGGCGAAAGCGGAAAATTGTTCGGTACAATTACAACTAAAAAGCTAGCCGAAGAACTTTTAGCGCAAGCCGGTGTTGAAGTTGATAGAAAGCTTATCACACTTGATAACCCGATTAACAAAGTTGGCGAATATCAAATGACAATTAAGCTAACCTCAAGAGTCAAAGCGGTTTTAGGAGTTGTTGTTGCAGCTTCTGAGACACTCAAAGAGTCTTTGATTGAGGAAGAAGAAGCCGAAATGATAAAAGAAGCTTCTGAGGAAGCTTAAGAATAAATAACTGAAAAAGCGCACTATGCGCTTTTTGCTTGCGCCCGTAGCTCGCTTGGCGAGTTAACGGAGCCAAGGCGGCGAAGTCCGCAAATAGTCCAGCTGAGCTGGTTGAAAATTTAAAACTAAATATGGTGTATGCGCCCGTAGCTCAGCTGGATAGAGCGTTTGGCTACGAACCAAGAGGTCGGGAGTTCGAATCTCTCCGGGCGTGCCATTTAAAAAGTCTCCTTGTGGGGCTTTTTTTAATTAAGCTATAATGATTACATCCAAGTGGCTAATGGCGTTTTGAGATTTTTATAATATTATAAAAATTTGGGATTATTTTTGAATTGAGGAGTATTTTATGTCAAAAGCGCAAAATAAAGTTGTAGCCGGGGATTATATCAGTAAACCCGTTATTGAAGCCTGGGGTACCGTTGCAATCAGTGTTTCTTTTTCTGAGTCTGTTATTCTTAATAAAAATACAATTGAAAATATTGAGATTATGGATAAAGCAACAAATAAAGATGCTGGTAGCGCTATTGCAAGAGGCATTGTTGGCGGAGTTTTATTGGGTCCGTTAGGTTTAGTTGGCGGTGCCTTGCTTGGCAAAAATAGCGATATCAATACCTTGTCCGTCATATTTAAAGATGGAAAAAGGAGTATGATAGAAGTTGATGGCAAAATATATAAAGAATTACAAAAAAAGATGTATTAATTTATTAAATACCTTTTACCATAACTGTAAACCAGTTGCCGTGTCAGGTTTTCGTGCAAGCTCTTCCCCAATCAATTCCTTGATAAAGAATTCACAAGCGTAAATTTTTGTACCTTGCATAAGGTGCCCGCCGAAACATTTTCCCATTCTATCGGAAAAAACTATATGCAAGTGCGCAAAAGGCGTACCGTCTTTGATTGAAATGTTTCCGCTGCAGTTTGCGATTTCATGCGGTTTCTTAATGTCGTTTTCTTCTAAATAAATATATTTTTGCTCATGTATGTCGAAATAGCCGACGCGCGCGCTTGTTACCGCGCCTATTAAATTCACAAAGCCGCATTTTACATTGTTTTTAGCGCAAAATTCGTTCACGGAATCTAATAAATCAGCCCCGTGATCGAATCTGCCAACAAAAATTCTACCTGTTTTATATTCGTTCATTCAACAAGTATGGTTGAAAATTTATACTTCGTCAACAACCAGTTTAAAGACGCCTGCAGCCGCAGCACCCGCAAAGAGGTTTGTCAGCATTGTTATGCAAACTATTTTACAGCTGGCGATATTCATCATGCCAACTCCAAGGGCAACTGCCGGGTTAAAAGCTGCAAGACAAACTGCTCCAACGGCAAAAATACCCACCGTTACAGTTGAGCCGATTGCAAGCCCGTAGTAAGAATTTCCCTTTGAAGCCTCTGTTGTAGCTGTTAAAAGCACGACATAACAAAGCGCGAATGTGAATAAGAATTCTGCAATTACAAGACTAACAAGGTGTAAATCGGTTATTGCAGTGGTTTCCATATGGGGTACGAATTTCATTGCAATAAACGATGCGGCCGCAGCACCAAGCAACTGTGCAATCCAATATTGAACAATATCCTTAAAAGACATGGCGCCCCTAATAGCTGCAGCAAGTGAAACAGCGGGGTTGTAATGTCCGCCTGAAATTCCTCCGCCCGCATAAACCATTATCATAAGCGCAAAACCTATAGCGACTGCCGGCACGACTTTTGCGTCACCGAGCAACACCACAAGCAAAACTGTTAAGACAAGATAAAATGTGCCTATAAACTCAACTAAATATTTTCTCATTACTTTCTCCTTTGTTTCATCTGTTTTGACGATTTATTTTAATGCGCTTTTTCATATTATTCTATTACACAGTACGGCGAGGTTTATTTTGGCAAAGGGGAATTTAAAGAAGGTTCAGGCTACTCCTGCAGAAAATTTGCGCATTGTTGAAAAGACAACAGCGCCAAAAACAAAACCTTACAGTGACATAGATTTAAACAACTGGAAATTATATTCGCACGTTAAAACGGGTACCATGTGGGATTTCCCGTCTCGCGAAAAAACGAACGGCCACAGTTACGATTACCACGGGAACTATATCCCGCAGATTGCAACTCAACTCTATGAACGCTTTACCAA
>JAVBQM010000040.1:0-10545 GCA_031549065.1 Candidatus Gastranaerophilales bacterium
AAAATTCTATAACAAAAAGACGATGTTTTTAATAGTTAATCGTCTTATCTTAAAGTTTTGTTACAAGAGTAGCAAATCGTTTAAGTTTATATGGCCTAAATTCGCTTTGTATTTCGCCTATTTGGGTATAGGAAATGCCAAGCTTTTGAAGAAGATTTTGTTGTATTTTGTATTCCTCTTCCCCTTGATTAATGATAAACATTACACCCTGCGGGTTTAACAAACTATAAGCATGCAAAAAAAGCGCTTGGGGGTTAAAATATTTCATTGGAAGACCCCAGCTTTTGTGCGGATGTTCAGACAAAAACGGCAAAAACCAAGCAATAACATCAAATTTTTGATTAAGATCGAGCAAATTTCCCGCAATATAGCTGGTTCCGCTCAAGTCTTTTATATAAAATTTTGCCGCTTCAAAACGTGAATAAAAATTAGGATAAAGCCTGTACGCATCAAGTTCAATGCCCGTAAGAGTAAAGTTTTTCGCATGGTTTTTAAAAAATGCATGCTGGGCGCTTACATAAGACCAGTTTTTAGAGCCGATATCAAGAACCGCAAGGTTTTCACACTTTAAAACAGGAAGATATTTTTTCAAAATATCAAGCATCCAAAGATTTTCGATGGCGCTTTGCTCAACTTCGCGCTTGCTCGGAACATAATTTTTCCTTGAAAAACGTGTATTTTGACGAATAAAAAAATCAAATGAATTTTTAAAATTTTGAAACATTGCAACTAAATTGTACCAAAATAAATTTTTCTTGCCTTGTTATTTCTTTGTTATATTCTTTATTTGTTATATTCGTGAAGCAACAATGCTAAAAGAAAAAATAAAGTCAAATATCGTCGATATAACTAAAGCGGCAGGTTTAGTTTTCGGTGACATCGGAACAAGTCCGATTTACACTTTAAGCGTAATATTTTTAACCGTGCAAATTAACACACAAAATATTTTAAGCATTTTATCGCTTATTATTTGGACATTAATTTTACTCGTGACGCTTCAATATGCGGTTCTGGCAATGAGCCTCAGTAAACGTGGCGAAGGCGGGGCCATTATGCTCAGCGAGATACTTAAAAAATATTTAAGATCGTCACGCGCTGTGGGCTTCTTTTCACTTTTAGCATACACGAGTATATCTTTTTTAATAGGCGATAGCATCATCACGCCTGCAATAAGTATGTTAAGCGCAATGGAGGGTTTGAAATTTATTTGGCCTAACGGAATTACTCAAAATGTAATTTTAGTTCTCACGGTTGTGACTGCTATTGTTTTATTTTCCCTCCAAAAAAGCGGCTCCGGGAAACTTTCAAAGGCGTTCGGCCCGATTATGGTCGCTTGGTTTGCCGCTCTTGCTTTAGTGGGTTTATTTTTTATTAGTCAAAACCCTGGTGTTTTCGCGGCGTTTAACCCTATGTACGGGTTACGGTTTATAACACACAACGGCATCGCAGGATTTTTTATTCTGTCGCAGGTAATTCTTTGTGCAACGGGCGCTGAAGCGCTTTACGCCGATATGGGCCATTTAGGAAGAAAGCCTATAATCAAAGCATGGGCGCTTATTTTCGTGGCACTTGTAATAAATTATCTCGGGCAAGGAGCATTTTTAATTTCGCATACAGGCGCTAAAAACGTTTTATTTGAAATGGTTTTAAGCGCGAGCAAGTTTCTTTATATGCCATTTTTAATTTTGAGCATTTTCGCAGTTATTATTGCTTCACAGGCTATGATTAGCAGCTTATTTTCGATAATTTATCAGGGCATCAACACCCGTATTATGCCACTTCTTAAAGTAAGCTACACATCTGAAAAAATAAACTCTCAAATTTATATCCCCAGTGCAAACTGGCTTTTGGTGGTTTGTGTAATTTTTGTTATTTTATTCTTCAAAGAATCTTCAAAATTAGCGGCTGCTTATGGTTTTACCGTTACGGGAACGATTTGTATTACCGCTATTTTAACGTGTACAATTTTTATTCTTAAAAAGAAATACCTTCAAGCATCACTGGCGTTTTTCTTATGTATAATTGATTTTTGTTTCTTTATCGCAGTCTGTTCAAAAGTCCACCACGGAGCTTATTTAACACTTATCATCGCGCTTATTTCATTGTCTTTAATTTTAATTTACATAAAAGGCAACAGGGCGCTTTACCGTTCAATGCATTTTATGAGCAAACAGGTTTTTGAAAAGAAATATATTGAAGCTTATACAAACCAGAGCAAAATTGAAGGCACGGCGCTTTATTTTATCCGTTCAATCGAACATATCGCACCATATATTGTTCAAACAATGTTTGTGAATAACATTCTCTACACCGAAAATATTTTTGTTAACGTGAGGCAAACCGGAAACGCTTTTGGTCTAAGTTACAAACTCGGCGATGAAATTTTCCCGGGGTTAAGAGAGCTGAAAATTTCAATCGGCTATATGGAAAAATTGAAAATAGAGGAAGTTTTAAAAAGCCTGAATATAAATGAAAAAGCAATTTTTTACGGTGTTGAAGATATTAAAACAACAAATTTCTTCTACAATATTTACGCACTGATTAAAAAGGTAACTCCGGTTTATGTCAGCTTCCACAATTTCCCTATAGACAAAGCCCACGGGGTTATTTGCGAAGCAAATATTATTTCAAAGGGACACAAGGAGGCATAATCGAGCGTTTGAATGTGGCTTTTTTGGCATTGCTAAAGAAGTGTTCGAGCCATTTTGCTTTATCTTCAGGTGTGATGGGTTTTGTTGTGAAATTTTTTAATTGGTTAAGAGCGTCTTGTTCATAAATATTTTGAGGTACAAATTCGCCCAACGCCATACGTTCAGCCAAAAAGTCCCCTTCAAGCGACAAGTTATTTTCAATTCGCCATATAATTTCATCCCTAAAAGCTTCAGGGCCGTTTGCTTCATCTGCCGTGATTGATTTTCCTGTTTCAGGGTTGATTGAAAGTTCTGCTCCTGACGGCTTCACGATTGTGTTTTCAGGTATGGCGTTTTTTTCTGGGCGGTTGAGATTCATCCACCTTGCAAGAGCACGGGTTTTCGTTTTTGTGACATTTCCCAAAGGTGCCAAACCGCCGGACATATCGCCGTTGATTGTAGCATAACCGATATAAGCTTCTGATTTATCGGATGTTGCAATTGGCATAGCAGCGCAAAACGCATTAGCCGCTTGCCAGAGAATTGTCGCCCTTGTTCTTGCCTGGAGGTTTTCGGCCGTAATTTTGCACTCGGGAATTTCTACCCAATTTTTTGTCATTTCACTAAACACGTTTGAAGTAAGTTCATTCATCGTTGCAACCACGCTGCTAATGGGCACGTTTATATGGTTAATTCCAAGGTTTTCCGCAAGCATTGAGGCTTCGTCTTTGCTTTCTGAACACGTAATTGAAGACGGCATCGAAAAACCGTAAACATTTTCAGCGCCTAAAGCATCAGCAAGTAAAACCGCACAAACAGCACTATCAAGCCCTCCTGATAGCCCCAAAACCGCTCTTTTGAAACCATTCTCTAAGAAATAACCGCAAATGCCTCCAACAAGCGTTTTGTAAACCTGTTCCAGTTCATTTTCATAGTTAAGTGAAAATTTCATAACTTATTCACCCATAACCTTTACTATCAAACGTTTTCGCCTTTGACCGTCAAATTCAGCATAATAAATTTGCTGCCAGGTGCCAAAATCAAGCAAACCGTTTGTGACAGGAACAATAACTTCATGGCCTATTAAAAGACTTTTCAAGTGGCTGTCGCCGTTGGTTTCGCCTGTGTGGTGGTGTTTATAGTTAATGTCAAACGGTGCGAGTTCTTCAAGCCACTTATCAATATCTGAAATCAAGCCGCTCTCGGCATCGTTTATATAAACCCCGGCGGTAATATGCATTGCAGAAACAAGAACCATACCCTCTTTTATCCCACTTTTTCTGACAATTTCTTCCACCTGGTGTGTAATATTAATGTATTCGCGGTGTTTTTCAGTATTAAACCAGAGATACTCCGTTAAAAATTTCATTTTGCCACCCCCAATTTATTTTACCATAAGCAAATTTTCATCTTTATGAGTTTTTGATTATACGATTATGCTAAGCAGGTAATACTATTATGATTAGGCCGATTATAGGTGCAAATTTCAACAGTTACAATTTAAACAGAGCGCCAAATTTTAAAGGAGAAGTCCGACTTCAACAAAACACTCAGCCTCAAGAAACGTTTGCAAACAGTTCTTATTACCGTCCGGAAAGTTTGGATTTTTACGGTTCACGCGCCAAAGCGGCTATTGGTGCTGCTATTGAGGCATTTGGGATCGATAAAAACAAAATTAAAACCGTTTGCGATTTCGGCTGTGGTTCTGGCCGCCCGACAACCGTATTGAAAGAAATTTTCGGCCCCGATTGTGATGTGATAGGCATAGACCAAATAGACAGATATTTTGAGCCCGACAAGGAAACCACATTCAAATGTTGCAACGGTATGGAATATCTGAGAAGCGGTGAAAGAAAATTTGATTTAATCGCGGCACAAATGTTAGACCCTGCCGTTAACGCTATGAAATTTCTTAAAGCGGCCTCTAAAAGCCTGAATGAGGATGGCCAACTTTTAATTTATTCAGATTATATTACAATGGGCAAACTGGTACACACTATTTATGGCAGCGGCGTATTAAAGTCTGATGATTATCAATTAACAGAAATGCCAAAAGGCCAACTAAAAATCTATGGAAACTGGACAAAAACTTTATTAATCAGTAAAGAAAAGCTTGATAAACTTATGGCACAATAATTAGCGCGTTGATTCTGAGAAATATAAATCTTAAAATAAGCACTTGATTTTGCAACTAAATCATGTTATGTTTTAAAAAGTATAGAAAGAATTTATTACGAAGTGAACGATGATAAGGATTAGTATTAAAGGAGACGGAGAAATGGAAAAAAGAATTTATTACGAAGTGAAGGGGAGAAAGACATGCACGAATTACATTTCACAAACACAGCAGAAAAACAAATCAGCGAACTCGATAGGGCATCAAAAAAGAAAATCTTAAAAGCATTCGGTTTATTCGAAGCGGGCGGGCCGGATAAAGTAGAAACAAGGCGACTAGACAAACAAATATGGGAAATTAAAGCAGATAATGTTAGAGCATACTATGGTTATTGTAATAATGAATCGGCAGTAGTACTTTTGGTGGTATTAAAGAAAACTAAAAAGGCACCTAAAAGATTTATCGAACAAGCCAATAGACTTCTAGAAAAATATATTAAAGAATTAGAAAAAATGGACGATTAAATAAAATAGTGATGAAATTAAAGAAATTGAAAAATGAGATAAATGATTATGAAAACATATAAACAAATAATGAATGAATTAAAAGAAAGTGACCTCAATTTATACAATGAAATTCAACAAGAAATTGAGGAAGAGAAAGCAACATGGGGCGGTAAACGCACAAATGCAGGAAGAAAGACAATAACAGGAACAGTATTAAAATTCACTCTAAGAGTGACAGAAAAGGAAAAAGAATTTATAAATTACGCAAGGGAACACGATTTGGATTTCAGCGAACTCATGGAAGGATAATGGGATTTACCGCGTTGCCAGGTAATTTGCCAACGAATTTTCCCAATAAGGAAGCGAGTTTGAACTGTCAAGCGCGCTGAATTTGGGGCGTTTAGCGGGGCGGGGAAAATCGCTTACAGCAATTGAATTTACTTTAACGTTACGCTTTTTGATTTCATAAATTTTCTTTGTAAATTCGCTGTATGTAACCGAACCAGAACCGCACATATGATATGTTCCATAGGGTTGTTCGCCCTTCATAAATCCGATTATTCTTTCACACAAATCTTTTGTCCAGGTCGGGCAGCCGATTTGATCATCCACCACGGAAATTTCATCTCGAAGAGATGAAAAAGTTAACATGGTATCTACATAATTTTTGCCGCCGCCGCCGTATAGCCAGCTTGTGCGAATGATATAGTGTTTTTTGCAAAGTTCACGAATTGCGTTTTCGCCCATTAATTTTGAACTGCCATAAACGTTAATCGGGTTTGTAACAGCATTTGGAGCGTATGGCGAATCAGACTGGCCATCAAAAACCATATCTGTTGAAACGTATAAAATCGGCACATCTAATTTTTTGGCAATTTGCGCAATATTTTTGGTTCCCAAATGATTCACACCAAACGCTTGCTCGCGCTCAACTTCGGCCTGGTCAATATTTGTATAGCCCGCAAGATGAACAATAAAATCAAGCGAAACTTTGTTCATGATTTCTTTCACCATTATTGCGTTTGTGACATCAAAAATTTTAGAATTTGTTGCCCAAAACTGCCACCCTTGTGCTTTAAGCATCGGGCAAAGTTCTTGTCCTAAAAGACCTGTAGCGCCTGTGACCAGAATTCTCATAAATTGTCCATTCGGGGTAATCTTGTAGGTTTAAAGGTATCAAAAAACCATGGTAAAATCAAGTTTATGAAGAAAAGAATTATTTACATTATTTTGTTGCTTTTAGCCGCAGCATTACTTTTAAAAGGTTGTTTAAAAAAAGATTATGGTTTTGATAAAGAAGAAACCGCGACTTTACCGCCGTTGGAACAAATAAAATGGGATTTGCCCGGCGCCAAAAATGTCACAATAGAAGGCGTTGATTATCTTGAAAGCCAAGCGCCCGTTGGGAAATTTGGCGGCGACCTTAAAAGTTCCACAATTGGTGAAGGCCCGAAGACTTTTAATTACTGGAACACAAACGATGCCACAAGCTCCACTATGTCGGGGTTAATGTATGACGGGCTTTTACAAACAAACCCCGTAACGGGCAAACACGAGGTTAAACTTGCAAAAAGTTTTGAGGTATTGCCAGATAAAAAAACTTATATCGTGAAAATGCGAGAAGGTGTCAGGTGGTCTGACGGCAAGGAAATTACGGCTGATGATGTTGTTTTTACATATAATGTGATAATTTTTCAGGGTTTTGGAAACACAAGCACGCGTGACATTTTAATGGTCGATGGCGCACTTCCGAAAGTAGAAAAAATGGACAAATACACCGTAAAATTTACCACACCAAAACCTTTCGCACCATTTTTAGGGAATTTAACCATTTCAATTGCGCCAAAACACGTGTTTGAACCTGTTACAAAACGCGGCAAAGGGTATTTTAACAGTTTTTATTCAACAGCAACACCACCTGATAAATTCGTTATAAGCGGAGCCTTTAAGTTGAAAGAATATGTCCCCGCACAAAGAGTGGTGTTCGAGAGAAACCCGAATTATTATGTTGTAAATAAAGAAGGCAAAAAACTGCCTTATTTAGACCGCTATATTATTGCAATTGTGGGCGACATCAACAATGAAACCTTAAAATTTGAGGCGGGAGAAATTGATGTTCTGGGCTTGCAGGGACCTTTGGTGCCAAGATATCGTGAACTTGAGGCTAAAAGCGATTATAAACTTTATAATATCGGAACAACAACCACGACTTCGTTTTTGGCGTTTAATTTAAACAATCGCAAGAATGACAAAGGTAAACCGTATGTTGACCAAAAAAAATCTGCCTGGTTTAATGACCTTAATTTCCGCACCGCTATTGATTTAGCGCTTGACAGAGACAGCCTTGTTTTAAACGTTTTATCAGGTGTTGGAGAACCATTGTTTTCCCCTGAAAGCCCTTCAAGCCTGTTTTTAAATGAAACGGTAGCCAAAGGCCACAAACAAGATTTGGCGCGCGCAAAAGAGGTTTTGAAAGAAGGCGGTTACACTTGGGATAAAAACGGTGCGCTCCATGATAAAAAAGGAAACCGCGTAGAATTTGAACTTCTCACAAACGCCGGCAACACACCCAGAGAAGCAACGGGCGTAAGCATTAAAGAAGATTTAGCGCAGCTTGGAATTAAAGTTAATTTTAAACCTATTGAATTTAATTCGCTTGTAAATCGAATTTCAAATTCACTCGACTGGGACACCATAATTCTTGCTCTTACAGGCAATCCGCTTGAACCAAATTCGGGCAAAAACGTTTGGGAATCAACCGGCGGTTTACATTTATTTAATCAACGCAAAGAAGGCGAGAGCGGTTTATTGCCTTTCGAGCGTGAATTAGATGAAATCTACAACAAAGGCGCGCTTGAACTTGACCCTGTAAAGCGCAAAAAAATCTACGAGCGCTACCAAGAAATTGTTTACCGTGAAAAACCTATGCTCTACTTGTATTCCCCCCTGAACATTGTCGCTGTTCGAAAAACGCTTGGCAATGTTTACCCGACTCAATTGGGCGGAGCATTGTGGAATTTAGAAGAAATATACATTAAGAATTATTAAGTTCTTGTTATCTTCGGGCAATATCACAAATTCAGCTGTTTTTCCTCTGCATAAACCAAAGAAAGGGAATGATTATGCAAGTTGGAAACATCAACAGTTACGGCACATTTAAAAACACGCCGAATTTTAACGGTCTTTTAGTTAAGCCCGAGGAAGCGGAAGATTTTTTAAGCGCCGCTAAAAAAATGTGCGGAGGTTCGCCGGAAGTTGAAAAAGCCGCAGTAAGCATTTTTGGCCAAATAGACAGACAATCAACAAAACTCGGAAAAGATTGTGTTCTAACAGGCTGCCCGCCATTTAACGGGGACGACGGTACGACCATTGCTATTTATGACGGTGACAGTTACACAGTATCTGACAAAACAGGAGTAATGGACGAGGCAAAACCTTTGGCCGAGTTGACTTTCCCTGATGTGAAAAATCTTCCGAGTGCGGCAGATATAATAAAAGCTTTGGAAAGCTTTAAAACACAAGCCCTTGCCTCGCTTGAAAAATACAAAAGCACGCTTGGCGGCTATGTTAGCTACAACGATTTTGTAGACTACCGAAATGGCACATTGGAAGAAAAGCCGGCCATAGTAGAAACATTCCACGGTTAAACCGAGAAAATATCCTTAATATCTTGCATTGTAAGGGTTTTAAGAATATTCCTATCAATTGAAATTACGCTGTCCACAAGAGAGCGTTTTTTCGATTTTAAGCGCTGAATTTTTTCTTCCACCGTGCCTTTGGTGATGAGGCGATAAACCATAACTTTTTTAGTCTGGCCAATACGATAAGCCCTGTCTGTTGCCTGATCTTCAACCGCGGGGTTCCACCATGGGTCGTAATGAATAACATAATCGGCGCCCGTGAGGTTCAAGCCCGTTCCGCCCGCTTTGAGCGAAATAAGGAAAATCGGAATGGTGGGGTCGTTGTTGAAACTTTCAACAACTTTTTGGCGATCTTTGGTTTTGCCTGAAAGATATTCGTGTTTAATGCCTTTAGAATCAAGCCATTCTTTAACAATATCAAGCATACTCACAAATTGGCTGAACAATAGGATTCTATGGCCTTCAGAGATAATTTCTTCGAGCATATCTTGGAGATGTTCAAATTTGCCCGATTCGCCAATGCCCAATTTGCCCTCTTTGTCGTAAAGGCGCGGGTGACAGCAGATTTGACGCAACCTGAGCAAGGCCGAGAAAATCGACATGCGCGATTTTTCAAGACCAACAGTGTCAATGCTTTTAAAGAGTTCTTCTTTGGTAGAATCAAGAACTTGCAAGTAAAGGTCTTTCTGTTCGGGCGTAAGTTCGCAATATGCAACGCTTTCAATTTTATCAGGCAAGTCTTTGGCAACATCGCGCTTCATACGGCGCAAGATAAACGGATAAATCTGTCCTTTGAGGCGTTTTTGGACGGAAGTGTCTTCGCGCTCCATAATTGGTGTAACGTAACGGTGATTAAATTCGCTGGCATCAAAAAGGAAGCCCGGCATAAGAAAATCGAAAATACTCCAAAGTTCTTCCAGGCGGTTTTCAATCGGAGTACCCGACAGTGCCAATTTATGTTTGGAGTTAAGGGACTTCACAGCTTTTGCCGTCTGGCTTGTAGCATTTTTAATGTTTTGAGACTCGTCTAAAATCACATAGCGGAAATTGTGCTTTTTGAGTTCCGCGATATCGCGTCTAATAAGCGCATAACTTGTTATGATAATGTCATGATCTTGAATGTGTTTGAAATTTTCTTTACGGTCAGCGCCTGAAAGCCTTAGATATGTGAGCTCGGGGGAGAACTTTTCAATTTCATTTTCCCAGTTAAAAACAACCGTGGTAGGGCAAATTACAAGCGTAGGTTCGGGGCCGTCTTGTTCTTTGGCTTTTTGAAGAAGCGTAAGCGCTTGAAGGGTTTTACCAAGACCCATATCATCCGCCAAAATACCGTTCAGGCCGTATTTGTAAAGGAAGGAAAGCCAGCTATAGCCTTTAGTCTGATATTCACGAAGAGTAGCAATTGTGCCGTTTGGAAGCGGAGTGTTGCCCATTTCCGAAAACGTTGAAATTTCATTCCAGAAAGTTTCAAATTCTTCGCTCATTTTAAGTTCAACCCCGAGGTTTTTCATTTCAGACACAACACCTGCACGGAAAGTCTTACAAACATAACGGTTTTCAGAGTTTTTGAAAACGTCGTAAGTGTTAAAAGATTTTAAAAGTGTATAAATATCTTCCGCAGGAATTGAAGCCTGCCCACCGCCCTTAGAGTT
>JAVBQM010000058.1:0-9943 GCA_031549065.1 Candidatus Gastranaerophilales bacterium
AGCCTATCGGGTCTTACAACAAGAAAAGAGGTTAGCATAACAAATTCAAAAGCTGCAAATGACATCACTGCGTTTGGTACGGACATAAAAATTTCAAACATAACAAATGCGAATAACGTTACTTCTATTAATTTTGATGTAACGGGTGGCTTGTTGGGTACTTCAAGAAACGAGATTTCCGGCGTAAACGCAAACAACATCACGGGCGTTTCGACAACAAATGTTGACATATCGGGTTCAACCGTGACGGGTGTTGTTACAGCGCTTGCACTTGGCGATGCGAATATTTCAACAACTAAAGCAGGTACCGCAATTGCAGCGGGTATAAATAATGCGAGCCTCACAGGTGTAAGATCAGGAGTAGGCATCGGAGCATCACTTAATGGCACAACAACAATTGATAACTCAGATATCAGCACTTTAGGCGCTATAGGAACAATAGTTGATGTAACGAACGGATCAAATGTAGATTTGGCGCTAATATACGGCTTTGACAGCGTGCTTGTAGATAATTCAAAAATTTCAAGCGGTATTATGGCGGCAGAAAATGATCTTGTTATTCAAAACGGCTCGAACGTAAAAAACACTGTCGCATATGCAGGCGGAGATTTATACGGCACAGATTCAACTATCGATAACTTCGCGTCACGTTCTCAAAACGCTTATTTTGATAACAGCGCGGTAAGTGATGCAATTATTAACACAAGACACGAACTTGAATTCTCGAACGGTTCAAGTTTCAATGGCGCAGCTTATGCGGGCGATGACATCAATTTCTTTGACTCAAGTGCAAACGGTGCAATTTTAATTTCAGAAGATAACATTAACCTTACAAATTCAAGCTTAAAGAACGCTGTAACATATTCCGACAACTTAATTGCAACCGATTCAACAATTAAAAACGCTGTTGTGACAGCAACAGGCGATGTTAAAGCAACAGGTTCAACCATTGATAATGCCGTAATCACATCAGCAAACACAACAATTAACACTTCAACAGCCAATAATATTGTTGTAACAACGGGCAACGCCACCATCGAAGATTCAACTGTCACAGGCGCTGTTGTAACCGCGGCAGAGTTTAGCGCCACGGGTTCAACAATTCAAGACGCCGTCGTGACTGCAAATAATGTTACGGCGAATAATTCAAGTATTTCTGATGCGGTTGTTACAGCAACAGGCAACGCAACAATGACAAATTCAAGCATAGACGATGTTGTTTTAACAGCCGGCAACATTTTATTCGATTCAACAAGTGCGAATGATTCTGTTATCACTTCGCTCAACAACGCAAGATTCATAAACGGTTCAAGCGTGGATGATTCAGTTGTAAGCGCAATCGGAAACATCAACGTTAAAGATTCAAGCGTGGATGACTCCGTGTTAACCGCAAATAATATCAGAGTAAACAATTCTAGCATTTCTGATGCGGTTGTTACGGCGGTTAACGACGCAACATTTAGAAACGGTTCAACAATTCAAGATACAGTTGTAACAGCAACCAACGTTACCATTAACAGATCAACAGCGGATGACGTAGTTATAACAGGGGTTAACGTTACGGCAAACAATTCCGGCATTTCTGACGCTGTTATTACAGCAGTTAACGTTGATATCAACAACTCTACATTAACTCATTCGGTTGCAACTGCCATAACTATGGACATTGTAGGCTCTGACGTGAACGATTCATTGTTAAACGCCGGAATTGCAAGAATTAACGATTCTACCGTTGACGATTCACAGGTAAATGCGATTGTTGCTCGTGTTACAAACGGTTCAACAATTACTAACTCTGATATAAACGCCATTGTGGCATCCATAAACGATTCAACAGTTAATTCATCAGGTGTTGATGCAATAAACATTTATGTTAAAGGCTCTGACATAGATAATTCAAGACTTTCAACCGCAAACGACATCAACATCCTTGATGGCAACACTATAACCGATTCAAGATTGAAAGCTCGTGATGATATTAATATAACCGGCGACAACAATTCAATCACAGATTCAGATTTAAGAGCTCGTGATGACATTAATTTAAATGGCGCCAATAACACAATTGCAGACTCAAGTTTAAGGGCCCGCGACGATATCAACTTGAGGGGTGATGGCAATGTTCTTGACACAGTTAGAGTCCGCGCGGGCGACGACGTTGTTATCGACAGCACAAATTCAAGCTATAACGACCTTACTGCACGCGCAGGCGATGATATCACAGTAGGCGGAACAAACAACACATACACCAGCAACTTGAATTTAAACGCTCGCGATGACATCAAAATTGAAGGCGCCACAAGCAAATTCGAGAATGTATTTGCAAGCGCAGGTGATGAAATTATCGCAAACGATATAAAAGCAACAGGTGATGTAACACTCGGATTAAACCGCAAGGGTGATGATGTCAGAACAAATAATATCACCGCCAATAATATCATTGCAGCAAATATCAGTATTTATGCAGAAAATTCAATCGATGCGAAAAACCTGAACGCAAAGAAAAACATTGAATTAATGACTGATAATTTAATTGCCAAAAACGTACACGCAGGAAATGATTTAACTCTAAGATCAAACAACGCTGCGGGCGATTACAGCGTACCAAGCGAGGCAAAACTAACCAACATTTCATCAGACAAAACGATTAATATTATTGGTTTCGACGATACATATATCAAAGGTATCAAAGCAAAAGAAACAAACCTGTACAACTTGCGCGATGTTTATATTCTTGATCTTGCCAATTTAAAACCCGGCAAAGTAACGACAATTAACAAAGACTATAATTATCTGGATGATCCTTCAAGATTCTACCCAAAAAGAGGTACGAAATTCCACTTTGATTTCGATGGCGACGATATAACAAAACTTGACATCGGCAGTGCAATTGAAAGCGCCCTCACGGCATTCATTCCGATAGCTTATGCGGCAGATGACGGTGAAGAATTCGATATTAGAAAAGCGCGCTTTATGAAAAACGGTAAAGCAAAGCAAGAAGAAGATACAATCTTTATTCTTGAAGCATTCAAAGCGTTCTAATTAAACAAACACGAAGATAAAAAGAAGCGGCTCTTGGTTATCCACGGGCCGCTTTTAATTACAAGGTTATTAGTTTAATTGGGTTTGGTAAAAAGAACTGTTAGCAATTTTTTCTTTAATTAAATTGTTCCGCCCGCCTGAAGCGCTGTATAAATCAGAAAGGCCGTTAAGTCTTGATACAAGAGGGTCATCGCCATAATCTTTGCTTTTATTACCAAGTTTCATCCAATAAGCCGCTTCTTGTGTTGTCGCCGTTACTTCTTCTTCAAACGTGGCTTTTGGAAGCTTATGGAAGCTTTCATGCGCGATTAAACACGCAACAGCTTCAACTGGTGCATTTTTATAACGAGAATTTATTAAAATATAGTTTTTATTGCCGTTTTTAGCTTTCATAGCGTAGTGTTTTGCTTGTGAAAACGAGATAAGGGAAAAATCGTAAAACATCACTTGCGCTTTTTGAAAATCTAAATTGTCGAAAACTTCAACAGCACCATTCTTATCCAGCAAAGCAAGTGCAGAGCGGATTTTGGCATCTTGAGAATAGCTGTTCACATTTGCCGCAAAAGCAGTATTTATAGACAGCACAAATAGCGCCATCAGGATGATAAGCCTTTTTTTCATTTAAACTAACCTTGATAGAAATATCCTTGTATATTTTCTATCGGTTTTTGCTTAAGCTTTCTTTAACTTTTAATACACAATTTTTACAAAATGTAATATAAGTATAAAAAAATATATGGGGGCATTTATGCTACTTTCGGCTTTTTGTGAAGCTGTGTCTTTTCTTGTATAAAACTATAAAGAATAGAATAATGACAGCTGTTGCGGCCAAAATCACCACGGTGAGATGTTCTTTAATTTGTTCACCAAAAAACATTAAAACAACGCTCACAAGAAAAAACCGTGCACCGCGCCCGAAAATTGAAATCACAAAAAAGTGCAGCGGGTTCATATTCAAAACGCCGCTTCCTATTGTGAAAAGTTTATAGGGTACAGGAGTAAACGAGCCCAAAAATAACGCCATGATACCATTTTCGTTATACAAATGTTCAATTTTATCAAACTGGGCATGCACTTTTTCCTTATTCTTCGAAAACATCCCGACGCACCAGTTGAAGGCAGGTCTGCCGCCGAATCTACCAATCAGCCAACCAACCAAACCGCCAAGGGCACTTGCAAAAGTGCAAATCGTGGCATAAAAAAGCGCTCGCTCGGGTTTTGCCAAATCCATTGCAATTAACATAAAGTCCGGCGGCGGCACCAGAAAAAAGCTTTCTACGAAAGAATTTAGCGCCAATCCTGCTGTGCCGAGCGAATTAAAATAACTTTCCATTCCGGCAAATCCGGGAATGTTCATACGCCAACCCCCATAAGTTTATCAAGTGTGCGCACAATAGCGCGGTTATTCTCATAAACACCTACACACTTTACTTTTGCCGTAACAAAAATTTTATCGGAGTTTTTGTCTTTAATGGTTTGACTGAAAATAACGTAGTGGGGCTTAAGCTCACAAACAGAAGTTACAACAGCAACTTCATCCCCGTTTTTTGCTGATGATTTATATTTTATATCAAGTTCAATTACGGGCATGACAATGTTTTCGCGCTCGTAGATCTCGTCAATACAGATGCCTTGTTCCCACAGATATTCCATTCTTCCTGCCTCAAGCCATCTCAGATAAGAACCGTGCCAAACAACACCATAGGCGTCTGTATCTGAATAATAAGCTTTAAAGTGGCTGATATTTTCTTTCATGTCTATCTTTCATACGTCACAAAGGAAGGCGGGCTGATAACGGTGCGCATCAAAACATCTTGAGAAGAATCAAAACCTGTCACTACAACAGCATTTGTCTTTTTGTCATATTCGACCATGCAACACAGCGGAGTCTTTGCGTCGCAATATTCAGTGCCAAACTCTTTCATAAGTTCTGTTGAAATCTTATCTAAATCAGGTTTGTTCTTTTTCTTTTTCGACTTCTCAATTGTCGATTGTTCCTGTTGCGCGCGCTCAAGAGTTTTATCGACAAAAACCTTGCAGGCCGACATTACTTTCGCATTTTGGCGTTTTTCTTGAAGTGTTGCTATGCGCGGATAAAAATAAAACCCTGCCAAAGCCACAGTGAGTAGAATCGCCGCCGCTTCGATTTTTTTGCTTTTTACTTTGTGTTCTTGTTCCATTAAACCCTACTTTTCAATCACCAGGAACGATTTTAATTTTCTACCCGAACTGCCTTCTGAATTAATTTCTATATTATCATAATAAAGCGAAGTTGAACCACCGCCATCAAGTGCTAATGCGCGTTTAAAACCCTCTTTCTTTAAAAAATTCTGTGCTTCCTTAAGGGTAACCTTGTGCAAGCTTGTGAAAACAACGATATAGAGGTCGTTTTCCCTATGACCCTTAAAAGCCAACATTGTTCTTGGGCGGCGTTTTGTAGCTGAGGCTGCCTCAAAGGTCACGATGCCCCCGGCACTATATTGCACAAAACTTTCTTTGACTAAATCCATTTCGGGCAAAAGCGCAGGCCCCGCTTGAAGAGAGTGAATTAACTTTTCATCTTTTTCTAATGGCGCGTTATGCTCGGCAATTTGAAATTCCGTTCTTCCTTTTCTATCCTCTATAATCCTTAATTCGGAGCGATTTAATACAGCGTCAATTCTGCCTGCGGCTTCAAGTTCACCCATTGTTTTTGTGTTGTGCCATGGGGTTTGAACTTCGACACCGTCAATTGTCACGTAAGAAATCTCGGCGCCTGTTTGCATATCAAAAAAACCGCCATTAAGCACCAATTCGTAATTTCCGGTATTAAAAATATCTTTCGCGGTTGTGAGTTCATCTACAGCGAGGGGTTTAATTTTCCCCGAAAGTTCTTTTGTATTAACTTTTAATATAAATATACCTTCTTCCGGGCGCGAAGTTTGAATTGAGCCATAACTTGCAAAAGCCACAGAAGAGGTGAAAACCAATGCCAGAAGCAAAAATAATAACTTTTTCATTTTATAAATCCTTAATTCTTTTAGCGATAAAAATTACAACCATAAAGCCTATTAAAGGCACTGAAGCACTTATAAACGGCCACAAGACACCTTTTTCAGCCAAGAGGTCAAAAAACGGAAGGGTAATATAGTAGGCAAACACTAAGCCAACAGCAAGCGTAAAGCCTACAAGCCTTACAGAACGCGGCGGAGAAAATCCGAGCAAACAGCCAATCACCGCAAAAAGTATACAGGTTAACGGGTGCAAAAAGCGCTGGTAAAGCTTTGTTAGCATAAAATTATGTTCATCGTCGTAATCTTGTTTCTTTAAAAGCCTTACGTAGTGAAACAATTGCGCGTTGGTAAAGGAGCGCTCACGCTTGGTGCCGTTGAGCATAAGCCTGTAAAGGTCTTGGGCATCCGTTCCTTGAATTACTTGATAGTTTTTTACGGTCCTGATTTCTTCAAAAATCCCGTTTTCGCTGATTAAATACTCGGTCGCTTCAGGTAAAACCCATTTATCCTTAAGGTTTAGAGCATATGGAGCAAACAGGATAGTTTTAAATGAGGCAACGTCATCATGGGTGTCTGGTGCAAAGTTAACAACAACAATATTTTTAATGCCTTCCGGTTTAAAGTTTGAAACAATAATTCCCTGCTTTGGACGGTTTTTTTCGTCTTTCTGCACATAAACAAAGTGGTTGTTGTAGTCCGAACCCTCTTTTATCGCGGCAGAAGCCATAGGGACAAGTCTATCGGTCACAAAATAACAACAAAAAGAAAGCACTGTGCCAAGAATTAGCACCGGCGCCATTATTCGCGTGAATGAAAGTCCTATGCCACGCAAAATTGATAGTTCTGAATCTTTACTCAATTTATCAAAAGTGAAAATTGAACCGAGCAAAATACTTACGGGTAAAGCTTTCGAAAGCACTTTTGGCATTTCATAAAAAAGCGCCATCAGTCCACCTTGGATGCTTAAGCCTTCAGTAAAAATCTTACCGATAATTTTTACAAGGATTTCAGGTGAAATCCAAACGATAATAAAAAGAAAAAGACAGACAAAAGTGGCCTTAAAGACCTGTGAAAAAATAAATTTATCAACAATTTTTAGCCGATTAGAGTTCAAAATCTTTTCCTAAATAAAATTCTTTAGCAACCGGGTCAATGGCGATATCTCTGCTCGGGCCTGAGATTTTAATCTTGCCGTCAAAAATAACGTAAGCTCTGTCTGTAATTGACAAAGTCGCCTTCGGGTTGTGGTCTGTTATTAAAACGCCGATGTTTTTATCGCGCGCTAATTTGTAAATATTTTCCTTAATTTCGCCAATTGCAATAGGGTCAATACCCGTAAACGGTTCATCGAGCAATATGAAATCAGGGCTTGCGGCCAGTGCGCGGGCAATTTCAACACGCCTTCTTTCGCCACCGGAAAGTGAAACAGCGCTTGCTTTACGCAGTTTTTCAATACCAAACTCGTTTAGTAAATCTTCTAAAACAAGTTTCTTTTGGACGTTATCAAGTTTATTGTTCACCTCGAGCACAAGTTTTAAATTATCTTCAACATTTAACTTTCTAAAAATAGAGGGTTCTTGCGGTAAATAACCTATACCATTCACTGCGCGCTTGTTCATCGGCATTTTTGTAACGTCTAAATCACCCAAGAACACACTGCCGCTGGTTGCTGCAACAAGTCCCACAATCATATAAAAAGTTGTGGTTTTTCCGGCACCGTTTGGACCCAAAAGCCCTACTACTTCACCTTTATTAACTTCAAAAGAAACGTCGTTAACAACAGAGCGGTCGCCGTAAATTTTAACAAGATTTTTCGCCGTAATTTTCATGTCACTCTCCTTGGTGAAATTATATACTGAACATTCCTGGTAGTAAAATTTTTTTGGAAATGGTATTATTGCCATAGTATGACGAGTTTTGAGGAAAAACTGAATAGCGCTGTAGATTTGATTGCCAAAGAAGATTTCGCCGCAGCACAGGTTTTATTGGAAAATGTTGTAGCGCATGAGCCAAAAAACACTGAAGCGCTTAAAAATTTAGGGCTTTGCTATATTAATTTGGAAAATTATGAATTTGGCGCGAAAATTTTTGAAAAACTTGCAAAAATTGATAAAGACGATGCTAAATCAATTTATTACCTTGCCCACTGCCAAGAGCAAATCGGCGAAAATGCCCTTGCGATAAAGAATTATAAGAAGGTTATCAAACTTCGCGAAGAATTTTTTGACGCTTACAAAAAACTTTGCGTGCTATATATCACACAAGGTGATTTTGATTCTGCGAACAAACTTGCAAAAAAAGCGCTCAAGTTAACACAGGACGATTATCAATTTTATTATTTTCTTGCAACCTCAATGATTGCAAAAGGCGAAACAAAAGGGGCGATTGAAAATTTGGAATTTGCACTGAAGTTAAATCCGGAGCATGTGCAAATAATAAATAATATCGGAAGCTGCTATTTAACGCTTGAAAATTGGGATAAAGCGCAGGAGTATTTTGAAACTGCCTATGATTTAAACCCGGAAGACCCTTTAACTAATTACAATTTAGGCACAATTTTCCAACTTAGAAAAGAATATGACCGTGCACTCAATTATTTCAATGAAGCCTATACGTTCCAGCCTTCGATTATGATGCTCACATCCCTTGCTAATTGCGCAGTTTTGGCCGAAGATTGGGAATCGGGCGCGAAATTCTACCGCACTCTTGTTGCGCTCCACCCGGAAAAAACCAATTTTCAAAAGAGCCTGTTGGCATGCTTAATGGAAATCGGCGATTATACTCAAGCCGTGAAAATTGCACAAACTCTTTTAAAGCTGAACCCCAAATCTGATGACCTAAAGGGAAAACTGGCCCGTCTATACAGGCTTAACGGCCAATATTTTGAAGCAATGAGTATTTTCGAAGAGTTTATTAAGCGCGGCAAGATTTCATCTGAAGTTTATTACGAATACGGGCTTTGCGCCTTTGAAACAAACGATTTGGACGCGGCAAAAAATTATTTCAAAAAAGCAATTTCGCTTGAGCCGGAAAATGCCATTGCTCACAAGGATTTAGGTCTGGTTTATTCTTATATGAATTTAACTGATTGGGCGCAAGACGAACTTCTTGAAGCCCTTAAGCTTGAACCCGAGAACCCCTATATCATTTTTGCTTACGCAACGTTTTTGAACCAGATGAATGATTTTGAACAAGCAGATATTTATTACAAAAAAACGCTTGAAAATTACCCGGATAACACAGATTACAGAGCATATTACGCGCTTAACCTGATGAATTTAAACAGGGTTGATGAAGCTACTGCGGAGTTTATATATTTGCTTCAAATTGACCCGATGCATGTTGAAGCGCGCTTTGAGCTTGCAAAAATTTTCTTTTCGCTAAAAAAATATGAATCAGCAAAAGCTTTGTTGGCGGACATTTTGAGCACACCCAACAATGCTGAAATTATTAATTTATACGCGCAAACCGAACTTAAACTTAAAAATTACGAAACTGCGCTTGCGTTATTTGAAAAATTATGCGAATTGTACCCAAAAAACCATTTATTGTTAACAAATTGCGCTAAATGTTATCTTAAAATGGAAAAAGTTAAAGAGGCAAAAGAATATGCCAAGCGCGCGCTCGAAATTTTCAGCGATTTTTCTGATGCACTAAAAATTCTAGAGGAAATAAAAAAGGGGGAAGCCCAAAATGAGTAAAGGGACTATAATGTCTGGCATGCGCCCAACGGGACAGCTTCATCTGGGGCATTATTTCGGCGTTTTAACCAATTGGGTAGCGCTTCAACACGATTATAATTGCTTTTACTCGATTGCAGATTTGCACGCGCTTACAACAAAATATGATAAAACAGAAGATTTGGCGCAAAATTCTCTTGAAGTGGCGCTTGATTGGCTATCATCCGG
>JAVBQM010000026.1:0-8283 GCA_031549065.1 Candidatus Gastranaerophilales bacterium
AATTTCCCAAAAATGAAGTCATCTATATTTTCCGGTGATTCGCCTATAAGAAGCGCAAATTGCGTTAATAAAATTTCTTTGTTTTTTTCAAGGTCTTCAAGGTCGGCTTGCCCCCTCTTTAATTGCGCCCCATAAACGTTAACCTCGTTTTGGCTCACTGTTCCACGTGCGAGTTTTTTAAGCATGTGCCAAAAATATTGCTCGTTTGCCGAAACAAATTCGCGCTGCAGTTCAATCATTCTGTTTGTTTTTAAAATGTTCGTGTAAAGCGTTGCAACATCTGAACTTAGCGTTATATAAGCGGTTTGTTCTTGGAATTCCGTAGATTCATAAATCTTTCTCGAAGACCGCGTTTTGTCGTGGTTTTTCAATAAAAAATCCGCTTCATATCCGAGAATAAAAGGAAGTACAAAAACATTTTTCGGAACCCCGAGATCTGATATCATACCCCCGAAATGTGAACCTATATATGAGGGAGATGTGCTTAGAAATGGAAGCTCTGCACCGAAAGTCTGCTTCATTTGCTGTCTGAATTCTTCGCTTTTATATGACGCTTCGCGCGCGTTATGGTTTTTTTCAACGGCTTTTAAAATATACTCTTTGATTAAAGGGTCGCCAAACCTGTCAAAGTAATCTGCGTTAACGTAACCAACTTTTTCTTTAAGTTCAATTGTATACTCACGTGCAAAAACATACCCTGTGCTAAATAAAAACACTAAAATTAATGCCGTAATTTTTCTCAACTTTAACCTCGTAAGTGCGATTAGCTTTTATTAATACACACAGAGTTAAAGCGGGATATAGGCAAGGTGTACTAGCAAGGTAGCCACAAGGGCTAAGCACTCTGGCAGTTTGGGCAAAAACCTTTAAAAATTACGTCGTGGCTCATAAAACTAAAGCCTTTGCGGTTCTTGATTCTGCTTTCAATATCGTGCATATAATCAATATCAACATCAAAAACCTTAAGGCAGCCCATACACTGAAAATGGTAATGGTTGTGGCAATTATGGTCAAAACAATCAGCGCCGTCAGGAGTTTTAATCTTTAAAACAGCACCTTCTTCCGAAAGTATTTTTAAATTGCGATAAACGGTAGCTTTGCTGATTGTGGGGCAGGTTTTAACAATAAAAGAGTAAATCTCCTCCGGGCTCGGGTGGGAGCCCAGGGAGTTTACTGCGTCTAAAACAAGCTTACGTTGTATGGTATTTCTCGACATTTTAAAGCCTTAACCGAAGTGTCTTGTTAATAATCCTTTAAAAGCCGCGCCGTGACGGGCTTCATCTTTACACATTTCATGAACTGTGTCGTGAATAGCGTCATAGTTCAATTCTTTTGCGCGTTTTGCAATAGCAAGTTTGGCTTCACAAGCACCGGCTTCAGCGTCAGCTCTCATTTGAAGGTTGGTTTTAGTGCTGTTTGTTACCACCTCACCAAGTAATTCCGCAAATTTTGCTGCGTGTTCCGCTTCTTCAAAAGCTATTCTTTTGTAAGCTTCCGCAACTTCAGGATAACCTTCTCTGTCTGCTTGACGGCTCATTGCAAGGTACATTCCCACCTCTGTGCACTCTCCCATAAAGTGTTCCTTTAGGCCTTCAAGAACTTGAGCGTCAACGCCTTTAGCCACACCGATTCTGTGTTCATCAGCCCAGCCTTGAGCATCACAAGAGTTTACCAGCTTAAATTTTTCGCCTGCCGCCTGACATTGGGGGCATTTTTCCGGGGCTTTATCACCTTCAAGGGTGTATCCGCAAACCGTGCAGGTCATTTTTGTAGTACAAGTTGTCATTTCAATTCTCCTTCATATTGATAATTTATATTAAATAGGAATTATTCTTAATAATAAGAATAAAACATGCTTTATAATTTGTCAATCCCTTTTTCAAATAAAAATCCCCTGCGTTTGCTGCAAGGGATTTTAAGCTTATATTTTTATTATTTAACGCAACATGCCTTTAGAAGCAGTGGCAGCAGCAATACCAACAATTGCAAGTGTGAACACAATAGTGAATACAAAGAATACTACAAAAGCGATTGCTCCCCCGATAGCCCATTTTTTCTGAACTTCGTTAAAATGTTCAACGCTATTCCATTCCCTGTTTTGCCAAGCCCACTGGTTTCCCTGAGTACCGAACCAAATACATAGAGCAAGAGGTATAAACGGGCCTATAAAAGGAATATAGACAAGCACTGCCGCCAGAAAAGCCCACATTGTGATGTAGGAATTGTTTCCTATTCCCCATATCCAACTTAATAAAAATGCGCCCCAGTTAAACTTTTGCAGCTCAGGCGGTAGTGTTTTAACAGTAACTTCCTGTGACATAATTAATCTCCTTATCTATCCGACTATACCTAACGCCCCAATTGTAATGTTTTTGGGGTGAATTGTAAAGAGAGTGCTTAATTATGACTATATAATTTTTACCCCAACTTGCTGGTGACCTATTGAAATGTATTCAAATTTCACATCAAATTTTTCGCAAAATTCCTTAAAAGCTTTGTGTTCATGGTTTTTCCAGTTTGGATAGTTAAAATATTCATCGAACACAATAATCGTGCCGCACTTTAACTTATCTTTTGCGGCAGAAAGTATATCCACAGTTGAAGAATAAAGGTCGCAATCAATATGCATAAAAGATATTGCATCCCTGTGTTCGGCTAAAAAATCGCTGAGTGTTGATTTAAAAAATCCTTTTATTAATTTGACGTTTTTCTCAACCTTTGGAAGTTCTGTTGCAAAATGTCCCTTGTTTGCTGAATATCCGTCCCAAGCTTCCGGGAGTCCTTCGAAAGAATCAAAACCGTAAATTGTTTTCTCGGGCCTTAATTTTGCAATTTGATTAATCGATTCACCCTTGAACACTCCAAATTCAATGAAAAGACCCTTGGGAGAGGCTTTTTTGGTGCAGTGAGTTAAATTATCTCTTCCGTTTTCAAACATCAAGATTTTTTCAGTATCCATATGCTCTTTTATGAAAGCAATAGTTTCTTCATGTGCAATTTTGCGGAAAGTGTTAAGTGGCAACAAGTTCTGGCTTTCAATTTTTCTTGCCAAATTATAAATATCATAATCAGATATTGTGACAGGTACCTTTTTTGAGTTTATAAAAATTTCTAAATCCATTTTGTGCCCCTTTGAAAGTAATTCTAGCGCAAAAATATTTTTATTCGGGTTTTTGACTCTATGTTAGGTAATAAGGAATAAAATATTTTATGAGAGTAAGCGCTCCAGCTGCTTACATGCAGACAAAAAATATTCACAGACTTAATGTTATAAAACAACCCCATATAATGTCGCAATTGCCCGACCGGGTTTCTTTTGGCAAGAAAGATAAAACGGAGGACAAAGAGCCTGTAGAAAATAAGAAAAAATTTCCTTTTAAAATAAAACATCCGGTAAGAACTGCGGCTTTAATTGCCATGGCTCTTTATGCAGCTACAAGTTTAAGATCTTGTGCTTTCCAGCCGAAAGTGTATCCGATTCAAGAGGTTAGGGAAAACGCTGAAGATATTTTATTCAATTTCAAATTTGAAAAAGCAGATTTAATATATGACATTAATAACGTTCTCAATGGCAAAAGGCTTCCTGACGATTCGTTGGGTCTATATTGGAGCAATGTTACAAGTTCTGAACCCAAAACCTATATGTCTGAAAACGCGGGACAGATGAATAGTGTTCTAGCTATAGCCTCTATTTCCGACGGTGCGAAAAATCAGGTTCAAGCTGAAAAATTGACGCCATATTTGTTAAGAGCGCTTCAATATGATAGAACAGGACTTTTAGATGAAACCAATGACGCTGTGACCGGAGAAGGGGAGCCCTGGCATTACATAGCTGCTGCTATTGTGTCTAAGGAATACCCCGAATTAATTGAATATATGCCTGAAGCCCAAAAAAAGGCACTGCAAGAAAAAGGGGTGTTGGAAGGCCTTTGGGATGACATAAAATTCACCATTGGAAGCGGGGAAGAATATCCTCATTACCTTGGCGATACGCTGGAAAGACGAGACCGTGACTATGCAAGGTATGTTCTTACAAATGATATAAGTGCGTTTTCCCTGCCCTCAGATAACCCTTGGTTTGGCCCCGTGGCGGTCGGTTATGCGATTAGGGGTAATTTAGGTAATTTAGAAGGAATGTCTTTTGACCAAATTGAAGCATTGAGAATGGGTTATGTTAACGACAATTCGAACAAACAAAGGTTTATGACGGATGAAGGTTACCGCAATCAAGTTACTTCAAGCTATATTTTACACTATATGAGAGAAGCGATATTGCAAAACACCGGCAAAATAGCTTCGGGCTTGTCTGCGCTCGGGCTTCAACAAGCCGGCTTTATGGATAAAGAAATATCAACAGAACTTTTAAGACAAGTGGCTGAAGAAGCCCCAAAAATGAGGCTTTTTAACAACGAAGCAAATAAACTTGATATTGCGATAAAAACCTTCGTATTGTGGCAAGAGGGCCGATATATTGAACTTAGTGCAGACACAAGAAAAGAAATAAGAAAGTTTCAGGTGAATAACCCGTCATCCACCGCGACTTCGGTGTTTATGCTTGCCGAAGAAGCTTACCTTAGAGACCTTAAAGAATTAATGGAAAGTCATCAAATGCTTCAAGAAGAACTTGATCTGGAACTTAAAAAAGCAGATGATGAAAAAGACCTGACTTCTATTTCGGCAACATCATCTAATCTCTTAGAGCTTTCTCAAACAATTTTGCCTATCGTGGAGCAAGAAATAAAAGTAGCCAGCGCAACCAATGACGTGGCTTCTTTTCAAAATATGAAGCGTATTCAAGAAAAACTTGAAAAACAAAATGCCCAACTTTTTGTTATAATGACAGGGGCTAAACCTGAAGAAGCTGTCGAGGATTCACAGCAAGCAAATTAAATTAAACGGAGTTTGGATGAAAAAGATTTTTATATTGGCATTGCTCTTGCTTTTGCTTACAAATAAAGCCTTTGCGGTTGATTATTCAAAATATGATCCAAAAAATATAAACTCAATTAACAAAGCAAAAAGGGCTTTTCAAACCGAATTTGACAAAAAGCGCGGCACAAAAGAAGCCGAGGCTGATTATCTGAAATTCAAAGATTTTTATCGACAAGCCATAACAGGGATTGAAGGGCCTGACGTTACAAAATATATGGAAGCCCCGGAGAAAAACCGCTTGAGGGTTGATATGTTAAGCAGTTCAAAATATATCAACTACATTAAAGACGAACTGACCAAAAAGTATGGGCCATATGGTATTGGCATTGTTTATGATGAAGGCGATTTTTATTTCAGCGAGTCTAACAAATTTTTATATGTAAATTTTGCGCCTTACCTCTCTAAGGACTGGCAGGAATTGATGAGATACGAAACGCAATTTGATGAAAAACAAATTGAATATGACGCGCATATTATAATTTCGAAAGAAGAATTCAAGGAAATTTATGAATTTTACAAGCAATTTTTGAAAAAATATCCCGATTTTGTGGAACGGGAAGATTTAAGGGCACGGACAAAATCAATGAAAAGGCTTTTAAAAAAGAATTGGGAAAAAGAACCGAACCCTGTGTGGTAGTTGTCATATTGCTGTTTCTGTAATCTTGTAAATAAATGTAAACAAAAGCAAATTGTGTAGTAGTGGCGGGCAACAATCCTGCAATTAAATACTTTATATATATAATATATATGAGGTGAAAATGCTACAAGGTATTTTTAAATTGTTTACATCCGCCACAACTGCCGCAGATAAATTTTCTGCAAACAAAAATGAAGAGGTGCAGAATTTTACAAATTCCGAAACTTCTTTTAATAATATTTCGAATAGCGAGATGTCTATATTTTCTTCCGAAGCGTCGCCCGAAGACTCATTTTCCTTATATAATTTTTCATCAGGCAATTTTCTTGAATCAGCGGTAAATCCGGAACTGGAAGCGCTATACAAAACTGCAGAAGATAGCAACGGGTTAATAACCGTAGAAAAGCTTGGGCAGGGGTACATAAAAGTTTTAACGAAATCTAGCGAGGGATACGATATTTCCGAGCTCTATTACGATTCAAATGATTTAAAAAATCCGATAGGCGGATATGAGCAAGAATACAATGATGAAGGGAAAATGTTGTCATTTTTATCCTATGGCAAGGGAGGAGAAATAGGGACAAAAGTAGACTGTACATATAATTCAGACGGAAAAATAGAAACAGAGCTGGTGTCTTCTTATGAAGACGGAGAGTTGAAAACAGAAACAAAAACGGATTTTACATACCACGCCAATGGAAAAGCTAAAGCAAAATCGACCTCGGTTCGTGAAAACGGGGAAATAGTAAAAAACATAGACCGCACATTCGATACCGACGGAAAGCTTGGATCATGTCTGGTTTATGAAAATGGCGAAATAAAAATGAAAATGGAGCGCTCATATTCTCCTGACGGGAATACTGAAACAGGGACAACATTAATTTATGAAAATGGTGAAATAATAAAGAAAATAGAAACAAAGACAGGCCGCACGTATTATCCTGACGGAAAAACCAAAGCGGAAACAACCTCAACTTATGCAAACGATGAGTTAACTGCAAAATCAGAATATACATACAATGTTGATGGAAGTATTGATTCGCTATCGGCTTATAACAACAAAGGGGACCTGCTAAAAAAAGAAGAATATAAATATGATTCTGCGGGTGAACTTATCGAATTCACTACTACAGGGGCCTCTAATTCCGCAGAATATAAGACAAAATATGACGACAGTATAATCACCGTTGAAAATAAAGCCGGAGAAATACTGGCTAACATTGACACTAATGAACTTCTTAAGGAATTTAAAGAAGAAGATAGGGCGCGTATGGCAGCCGAAATCAGAAAAATGCACCCTGAAGCTTTAATAGATCTTTATAAAGAAAATATACCGATTGGCGTCTATGAAACACACGAATGTCCGCATGGCCCCGAAAAAGAAGCAAAGGGGGAGTACCATGATTTTGAAGATAAAATTTATATGAAAGAAAGTGATTTTACCAGAGATAAGCTCACCCACGAAGTAGGCCATGCAATTGATTTTATATACCAACCTGACCAATTTGGACAAAGTCAAGAATTAGTTAATAATGCAAGAACTAATGCATTCGATTCCCTCTTCTTGGAAACATTTAACGAAGAGCAAGAAGCATTTATGAAAGAGACCGGCCTTGACAAGGGCTCTCTTTGGGAAATATGTTATGGGGCAAAAAATCCTTTGGAAGGATTTGCAGAATCATACACAATTACGATGTTTCCTGAATATACCGCTGCTTCACCGGAATTTGGGCGTGAACTTTTTCAACAATATTTTCCAAGAACTATTGCTGAATCGGCAAAACTGCTTGAAGCTACACGGATGATGCCGCAAGAAGTCCGCAGTGGAACCATGGAAAATTAAAAGACAAAAATTTCCTTTTTGGTTTTTATAATTAACACAGACAAAAAGTCGTGTGTTGATGAAAATTTCGAATGTAAGTTTTATAAATATTTGCAAAGTGCCACAATTTAGAGGGTTGACCGGTGGTGGCAATTATAGCAGTATGTCCTTAAGCCAAGAAGCGCTAAACGCCATGAGCACAAAAGATATCTTTGCCTATATGGAGGCTCAAACCGCAGCGACAAAAGCTCAAATACCCCCGAAAGACTTATATTCCCTATATGGCGCCGAACATAGGCTTTTTATCTTTGAAGACGGAGTTGAGCCTTATTTTGGTAAAAATACGGTTGATTTTAATTTTGATTTTCTAACCAGAAAGCCGCTTGAATTAAAAGAAGCAGGAGCGCACGGCTTCTCAAAGGAAGCCAGGGAACAAAGCAATACTTTTGCCAAAGATAAAATACCTTTTGATGTAAAGTTGACTGACGGCTTCAGGTGGCACGGAACAGGCAGTGTTTTTGATGGAAAAGGAAACGACACGGCAAGGTCAGATAGAAAAAGGGAAATTATTATAGTTGATAGAAAAAATGATGAAATTCTCACTAAGGCAATTGAAAATTTCAAAAAAGGCCTTGAAGGCAAAGGTTTAAGCGAAAAACAAACCGCTGTTCAAATGTTTTATTTTATTGATAAAATTTTTAACCGAACCCCAAGAAGTGACGATGATTTTGATAATTTTGCCGATAAAATGAGGCACACACCCCCGAAAGAAGTGCTCTTGGGCGATATAATGAACGACGGTATGGGAGTTTGCAGGCATAAATCTATGCTTGCAAAAGTACTCTCAGACGAAGTCGGGATAAGAATGAGTGTTATGTCAAACGAGAAACAC
>JAVBQM010000021.1:0-19023 GCA_031549065.1 Candidatus Gastranaerophilales bacterium
CATTGTCGATTGCGTTTTCAACGCATCTGGTCGGCGGAGTTAAGTTATTAATATTGTTATCGCCGTTACTACAGTTACCGCTTTCATTGCGGCCGACGCGGCCATCTGTAATTGCAGCCCAATGGAACCAGTTTGGAATAGCCACAGGTTTAGAAGGCGGCGTTATTGATGAGCCGAGATCTTGAATCCACATTGTAGGGTCGGGAAATCTTTTATTTTTATTGGTATGATAAAATTCAGAAGAATGGTTTGTTAAAACACTTACTTTAAAGTAGTTTTCAGGTTTATTGGGGTCATTTGACCCGTCTCTGACCCGACCGTTTGGCCCGGATGTAGCTACGTCTAAGTTATCCTTGTTGTATTCTCTTAAATCTAAGTACGTATCAAATGGTGTGTCTTTGTTGGGTTTTGTTCTATATTTCCCGCAATTAGCATCATGGGTTTTTTTGGTTGTATATTTATCGCAACGAATATATCCGTTATTTATGGTTGTAACGCTATTGTCGCCGTCGATGCTATTGCCTGAACCGCCTGCGGTACCGCCTGCGCCACCGCCACCGGTTGCTGTTATAATAAAGTTTTCAGACCCCGGAGGAGGTTCGAATTTACAAACAGCTCTGCCGTCGTTGAGCAACTTTGTGGCTTCATCATTCTTGCACTTTTCCGGCCCTCTGATTATTTCACCGCCGCCATCGAAATAAATTTGATAGGCGTTTCCGTCCGGCTCATAATAAGCTTCGTAGCGGCCATGTTGGTTTTTTTCCGGCGCGTTCAATGCTTTTCTTGTGACCAAACGTGTTGTTGCAGCCAACAAAACAGCCACGACCGTCATAATAACGAGTGCTTCAACAAGCGTAAAACCTCTTAATCTTTTTGACATATCATATTCCTTACTATATTTAATAATTGTACTCTACCACATTATGAAAACAGCACCCTTGCTGTTTGAACCAACACCGGGACTAAGTTTGTGAAGCTCCCTGGTGATGTCGCTTTGTCTGAAACCTGGTAATTTATCCAACATTATGTTCATTTTAGATACAGGATCTGCCACATTGGTATATTCAGAATCTTTAAGTTGAACACTTACCCTGTATACTATATCTTTGCCTGGAGAATTTTGATCCGCATAAGCGCTTGCTTTGTATATTCTATTTTCTTTCTTGCCTTCAGGTTGCAAACCATACGGGCCATTGATTCTAAGCATAGCGTCTATTGCAGTCGCGCTTGCTCCTGAATTTGTGGGCACATCTGTTATATCAATAAGAGTTTGGCAGCCGTCTATTCTTATAGCGCCGCCCGGTTCATTAAGCCTGTTTTTCCCCTCCACAAAAACGCAGCTCAGGGGATAGCCAAATTCCGGTGTGAATTTATTTGCCGAATTAGCTGCAGCTGTATCAAAGGATTTAATACATTGATTTTTGTATTGCGAAGAAGTGGCTGATATAACCCTGCAAGATTTTATATTCTCCGGCACAAGACCGTTTGAAACAGCGGCTTTGCCATCTCTGGCAAAAAGGTCTTCTCTGTGACCAAATAAAGTTCCTCCTTTTGAATTGTCGGATGTACCACCCAAAATTATAGGCGTGTTTTCTTGGACTTCCGCGCCGCCAAGACGGCCCGAAACAAATTGGCCTTGAATGTTATTGGTATTTTTGGCAACTCCTGCACCGACAAGATAGATTATGTGTGTTGCAATTTTTCTTTTAGGTTCGAAAACACATTTTCTATTAGGAGTACATTTGGCGCCATCGGTTCCTCGTCCCACAACCCATTGTTCACATATTGTGTCTATGCCTGTGTTTGAAGTGCTTGCAACCCAGCAGGCATATTGCCCGTGTTGTGCTTCATCTGATATTTTGGGAGTTTTTTTACTCATGTTATTAATTGCCACACCCGCAAGAATGCCTACAATTAATATTACGACAAGCGCTTCGGCTAATGTAAATGCTTTTTTGTTTTTGCCGTCCTTGAACGGTTGAAAGTTATTTTTCATTCTAGTTTCACCAAGTAATTTCAATATATCCGCCCGTACCGGGGCCTGTTGTCCCGCCTGCACCGTAATTTTCTTTGTCCTCGGTTACAGATATTCCTTCCCCTGCGCTATCAGAACTGCTTTTGCTTATGACATCTTTACCTGTGATGCCCCCTGCAACAGAAAGAATGGTGGTTGTTGTAGTGTTATCAGATCTTTGCATGATACTTGGATCGCCATTTTCACCGGCACGACCACCCTTACCGACTTTGATTTTATATGTGTAAGTGTTTGATGCTTGAGCATTTGCCACAGAAGACATACACAAGCTTTTTGATTCACCCGCACCACCGCTGCGCAGTTTGTAATCTGCAGGCACAACACCATTGCTAGCGCCGCCGCCGCCGCCTATCATTTCAATGCAAATTGTGTTAACGTAAGCCGGCTGTACAAAAGCGCAATCGGCACCCGAAGGTACATTTTTAGGATCTTCGCCGTCTTTTTTTGGAGCACCTTTATACGTGTACCTTTCAACTACCTTTTTTGTTTTGGAGTCTCTAAAACATTCATAAGAACCATGCTTTGCCTGAACATTTTGGCTAAATGTACTTTTCTTGGCTACAATAGTAATTGTGCCAAGCGCAACAAACGCTAAGATTGTCACTGTGATTAGTGACTCCGCGAATGAAAACCCCGATTGTCTAGTTTTTCTCATTTTTCCCATAATTTACTATATTATTTACATTTGTATATTATTATATGTGTTTAACGGCATTTAATCAATAAACTTTAACTTTTTCATAAAACTTTACACATGGGGGCAAATTTGTTACAATTCAAACTAAATAATAGTAATCGAAACGGTGGTATTTAAATGAAAAATAAACAATGGTTTACTGCAGAAGCAGGAACTAAAAGAGCGTTCACTTTGGCTGAAGTACTAATGGTGCTTTTTATAATCGGGATTATAACCGTGTTTTCAATTCTTACTTTGAAACGTGGTAACGACGAGTTCGGTCCGCTTTATTATAGAGCTTTTGAAGCGCTTAAAATTGCAAATTATAACAGCTATATTGATATGCACCCAAAATATCCACGCAAATACCCCTCAAAAATACACGCCGAGACTGATGAATTTTACAAAACCGGCACAGACGAACAAATTAAAGAGTGGCTCTCAGGAAGACCCGAAACCGATAGTGACCCCGGCACGGAAGGCCACCCGGGCGGTATTTGTGAAAGGTTACTTGAGTGGATAAATATTTCAGAAGGGACAAAGAATTGCGAGGCAACGCTGATTGACCCCAATGGGGATGATTCGCAGTTTGACGGGAACTTGAAACCCGGCGGACATTTAGCCTTCAAAGGTTCAAATTCACAAAGATTTTACTTTGGCGCGGCGAACAACAGCGGCGATATTATCAAAAGTGAACTGGATTCAGAGGAATCCGACCCTGACCACCCGGGCCAAAAGAGAAAACAAACAGTCGGTTGGTTTATAGTTTATGTTGATTTGAACGGCGAAAGAGGCCCCAACTCAACAACGGTTGTAAACGGAAAATCTCCCGACATCGTTGCTTTTGCACTTACAGACCACGGCGGAGTTGCCCCGATTGGTATGCCCAGAGTTGAAAGAAAATACTTAACTGCAAAAGTCGGCTACCCGGACATTTACTGTGACACAAAACGACAATTCCCAACTAAGTATGGTTGTGTCGATGATGGTAACAAAATATCCAGAAGATTTTCAAACACAATGGCATATCAAGAAGCAGTGAGACATGCTTGGGGTTGTACATTGGGTGTTGGAGATCCAAAATGCGCAGATGACACTTTGGGTACGAAAGAAATTGCCGATGAAGCTGACACGATTGATTTCACATTAAAAACAAAGGGTAAGCCTACAGCAAATGATTTACGGGTTTTAAAGTCTATAAGAAATGAATATACAACGCTTACAAAGTCAACTGCAACTATAGACGATAGGGGCGAAAACTCCAAAAATCAAAAGACGCCGCCTAGCGCTGCACCCGACAAACTTCCGGGCGATTGCGTTCCAAACGATCCGTTTGGAAACCCTTGTAAAGTAATAGTTGAAAAGTATCAAAGGTAAAAACTTACGGCTAACACTTCAGCTCCTGTGGGCATCTCAGCCCAAGGCCTCGATTGTCCTACGTCGCTATCGAACGGTTACGGGCCTTGCTAACTGCAAGTCCCTCCACACACGGCTAACGCACTTTTTAACGGCCAATTTCAACTGCTCTTGAAGCCATTGCTTTTGTAATACTCATAACGCCTAAACTTGCTTCGTAAGCACGTTGAGCCATTGAAGCATCTGCCATTTCAACAAGCGGGTTAACGTTTGATGCTCTGATAAAACCTGCTTCATCAGCGTCAGGGTGGCCCGGGCGATAAATTCTATCACCGGGGGTCGGGTCGTCAACAACACCATTAAATTTTACACCACCTGAAATAAAAGGTACTGTGCCTGTTGCAAAAACGTCATCTTTCATATTATTTAAAAGGCCATAAAAAGAAATATCTTCAGTAGCGTTAAGTACGGGTATTTGCCGCACATAATTCGGCGTATCAAGGTTTGCAATGTTTTTTGCGGCAATTTCAATTCTTTTACCGTGTACGCTCAGGCCGTTGCGCCCTACTTCGAGTGAATTCATTAAGCTCATAACTGATTACCTACTTTCCTACATTCAGAACGGTTCTCATTTCCGTTATCGTGCTCGACATTCTTCTTGTCGCCATTGCGTAAAGAATGGAGTTTTTTTGCATCATTGCAAGTTCGTCTTCTGGCGTTGTTTTTGTTTGAAGTTCGGAAATAACGCCGCTTGGGCCAAGTTTTTGGCTCAATTGTGTTTCAAGAGGCGAATTCATTGAATTAATATATTGCGAAAAATCAATGTCACGCCTAACAAAGCCCGGTGTGTCAATGTTCGCAAGGTTGCCTGAAAGTGCTTCCTGGCGGCTTGAAATTAAATCAAGTATTACATTTGTTTTATCAATCGGATTTAGCATTTTTTACCTCTGGATTCCCTCTAGTTTCCCTACTGTCTTAAGTTAATTGCTTTTTCATACATTTTATCAATCGCTGTGATTAAAGATGTTTGCGCCAACAATTGCGCGTTGATTCTCAAAATCTCGTTTACCTGCTCAAAAACATCAACGTTAGACCTTTCAACTCCATATTGAGCGATTTTATTGTGGTTTTTTTGAAGTGTCGGCGAGCCTGATTGTTCCGTTTTTTCATATTTATTACCGCCAACTTCTTTTAAACCTTCCGGATTGTCAAAAATAACAACAGGAATTTCACCGATAAGCTCCGGCGGATCTTCAAGTTTTTTATAGCTATAAACTTTACCGTCAGACTTTATTTCAACTTTCACGTTATCTGCGCTGATTTTAATTCCTGCGCCCACAATATCGCCTTGAGTTGTAACAAGCATGCCTTCTTTGTCACGCGTAAATTGGCCGTCGCGAGTATAGAAAATTTCGCCTGCTTTGTTTGTTACGGGAATATAACCTGAGCCTTTAATTGCAACATCAAGCGGGTTTTCTGTAATGCGGAAACTTCCTTCTTTGTGGTTTCGACGCACAACGGTTTCAGAATAGCCGTTTTCGTGCAAAACTTCTTCAAAGCTTACCGTTTTATAGGCATTAGTGTTCATATTCGCAAAGTTTTGCGAATTATATCCGAGTTTTTCAAACTGAGTAAGCGCATTTACGCTTTGTTTTCTAATCATTCCCTGAAGACTGTGCATTAGCTACCTCTTCCTAATTCTTGAATTGCTTTTGATAAGTTTGTGCTTTGAAGCACAAAAAGCTGCCTGTTGGCGTCAAAATTACGCCTCCAGGGCACAAGTTCCATAAATTCTTGTTGAAGATTTATGTTTGAACCTTCAGTGTAACCCTGCTTAACATCTTTATTTACAACAATTGCACCATCCGCGCTTACAACGCCAATGTTTGCAACATAATCCATTTTATTGGTATTTCGGTTCAAAATAGTCATTTTTCCGTCAGAGGTCACATTAATATCGGTTAATTTATCCGGGAAAAACGGCAGTTTTATTTTTAAGCCCGCTTCATCTAAAACGCTCAATCCCCCAAGAGATACCAATTCACCCTTTTCGTTAACTTGAAAACGTCCGTCACGAGTAAGGTCTATTGAACCGTCTTGTTGTTGAATTTGAAAATATCCTTTATTATTAAGCGCAAAATCAAGCGGATTTTTTGAAGCCATAATACGCCCAATTTGATCATCTACCGCTTTTGAAAGTGCATGGATACCGATAGTTTCCGCAAACGACGAAACCACAGGCTCTTTTCTTTGGTAACCTACTTTATCAAAGCCCGTAATGTTTTCAGACGCTATGCCAAAAATTTCAGACGCCAAGTGCATCGCCCGAATTGACTGGCTTAAACCGTCCTGATTCAAATTAATTCCGCCCTGTAAACGCATAATAAGTCCTTTTGTTCTTGCATTAAATGACGGCTTTTTTGGAAAGGATTTCAGTGTTTTGGCAGTAAAATCAATTAATTAGTGGATAACCGCCGCGTCAGCAGATAAACCCTTATCAATACTAACCACTAACCTTATTAATGAATAAGTTATTAAAAGCAAGTATGAATTTACACTGGATTGCGCGCTGATTTTCACAGAGCCGCTATCTTCGCTTGGGGACTGTGTTTGAGCCTTAACAGTTTCAGATACAAAATTCGATTTTAAATTAATTTCTTTGGCTTCTTGCGCCAGAAGCTTTTCCAACATCCCTTTTGGAAAATCTTCACGGCAATAAAGCAGCGTTGTAAGGTCATTTGGCGATTTTAACTCTAAATAAGCCCGCACATTACCATAGTTATTGGTTTTAATCATCACGTTAACACTCTGCGAAGGCCCGCCTTCCTCGCCTTTTCCCTCTTTGTTTTCCTCTTCAAAGAAATTCAGTTCAAAATCAAGTTCATCCTCTCTGTGCTCCTTCAGGGGAACAAACGGAAGATAAAGCAGGATAAGGTTTTTAAGCACTTGGTTGGCTTCATTTGAAACGTTTGACGCGGCAATATTATTATTAAGCAGGTTCATAAGCTGTTTTAATTGTTGAACATCCCCACCATTGCGCGCGGTTTGGGCAATTAATTGCATAAGTTTCTGGCTTCCTTCTTGCGAATTTTGCATTAACAATTGCATTAATTGCGAAACTTCAAGCTTTTTAGCGAGCATTTCGGGCGTCATTTTCACATTCAACATCATCATTGCGCTATTTTGAGTGTTTTGGTTCAAGAATTCTTTTAGTTCATTGGGTAGCTTTAAAAAATCCTTCAACAGCGCCGATTTTTCATTCGCGTCCATCGCCGCAGCGGCTTTTTGGGGTAAATTTGCCTGCGCCGCTTGTTGTGCCTGATTCACCTGTTGAGCCATACGCTTGAAAATAAGATTATCCCCGGGCATATTCTGGCTGGGAGGACGGTTTTCAACGTTTTCATTTTTTGTGGGAGTCTGAGACGTTAAAAGTTTATTTATAAAATTTATAGGGTTAAAGTTTGTCATAATATTAAAAGTATACTGTTTTTTTAAATAAAATCATTCCAAGTGTAAATTTTTGTAAACAATATATGACAAAAGCATTAAGTTCATTAAAAATAAGCCGATATATCTTTTACAAGGAGATGTCACAAGGAGACGGAAAATGAACAACGATATTTCAAAAATACAACTTGGCTTACCGCAAATAAATTCTAAAGCGCCAAAAGCTGAAAAAAAGGCTGAGGAAAAAGTTGCAGAAGCTGCACCTAAGAATTATGAAGATAAATCTGCTCAAATGATGGACTCACTTGATTTAGCGGCAAGATATAACGCAGCAAGCCTTGGTTTTAAACAAATTGACCCTTCAAAATATTTAACACCTGATCGCATAGCTGACATTGAAGCTTCAATGGTCGTGTTTGATAAAGGCGTAAACGCACATTTGGGTGCACTAAAACAAGAATTCGGCCACTTAAGCGAATTTGACTCTCTAAGTGAAGCCGACAAAATGGAAATGGCGGCAAAATCTTTCGCTCATAGCTAACGTGCGTGAGTCGGTGCTAGACGAGCACTACGAAAGAACCCTTGCAAAAGCTTATAAATAATTCTCTCAATTTCTCCAATCCTCTCTAACTAATACTTCTTTCTAACTCCTTATCTCCCAAGATAATTACACCCTCCAAGGTTTTGGAGGGTTTTTATTTCTATTAAATAAAGCAATTTCTTACCTTCAGCTGTTTTATCAAAACGTAGAATAAGAAAAGGTAAAATCGTGAGTTTCAACAACATTCAGATTGGCTACATACCTCCAAGTACCAGCACTGCGACAAATACTACTTCTTATCATCCAATACACTACCCAATATATTATCCTATTACTCATGACGAATATGTAAAACAAAATAATAACCAAACGGATAGAAAAGGGAAAGTAACTTTCGGCGAAGGTCTGGAGTTAGTTTGCGAAGGTTTTGGCAGCAAAATAATAGGCATAGGCAAATCAATTATTCAAAACCCGCTAAAAACTCTTTTGATGGTAGGCGCAACAACGCTGGCGCTCGGGGCTTTGCCTATAATAGGCATAAGCACAGCAGTGGGCGCTTCGGCTCTTGCACTAGGATTTGCAGGAATTGCAATAGGCAAAACAATTGCCCATGCGACAAAAGCAGTCAAACATGGCAAAAACGGGGAACATGACGAGTTAAGGGAAGATTTACAATTCATAGGTGGCGATTGTCTGGATTTAGCATTATCTCTACCATTTGCTCCAAAAGCATTCAGGACATTAAAAAGAAGTGTTAAATACGGACCCAAAATAGCGCTTAACAAAGAATTGATAACTAATATTAAAGATGCAAAAGGGGCAAGCAAAAAATATTTAGAACTGCAAAAGGGCAATTTACGAATCAATTACGAAACAATGGGTAACGAAATGGGATTAAAAGTGAAACCTGAATTGTTTTTTGACGACACTATAGTGTCTAAAAATGAAAGTACCATTGTGGGGGCGTATGACCCCACAAACGGCAATATAACATTAAACACAAAAATCTTGAGACCGGCCAATCAAAGGTTAACCAAAATTCGCCCGGAAGCGGTATTGAGACATGAGCTTGAACATTTTAAACAATTTTCAGATGCAGTAAGAACGGAAGGCATTGGCATCGAGGGGTTACAAAATACTTTAGGTGAATATTGCAGGAAGTTTTTGGAAAATTCAAAGTCAGATGTGTCTGAAGCTGCTATCGAAATGGCAAAACAAATAGCCGGAGGCGACTATTCCGCTGTTAACAGCAAATTTTACCAGAGCATTATTGATTCTGTTGGAACAATAAAAGCGGGAACAAAAGAGGCCGCAATGGCGAAAACGAACCTTGACGCTTTTCTTCAACAAGTAACAACCGATGTTGACAAAATTAATGCCTTGGGCAGTTCTGCAACGACCGACCAAATTTTCGAAATTTACAGAGCCAACCCGGCAGAAATACCTGCCCGTGCCGCTGAAAATGCATTCACCAAGAAAGTATTGAAGTTCAGACCCACAATTCCCAAAGTTGTTATTATGGAAGAAAGCCTGAGTACAAAAAATTAGTTCCACTTATTTTGCACAGCAACAAAGTCATTTGAAAGCCAGTCTTCGGCTGCATCTGCGCTTTTTTGAATCATCTCTTTAAGAATCGGCTGCTCTGAAGGCGCAAAATCGGCCAAAACAAAATGTTCAAGGGGATATTGGGGCGGTTTGGGCCCGATTCCGACTTTTAATCTGTCAAAGTTTTCACCACCAAGAGAATTAATAATTGATTTTATCCCGTTGTGTCCGCCGGCTGAACCGTTTGGGCGAAACCTTAACTGCCCCAATAAAAGTGAAACATCGTCAAAAATCACCAGAATATCGCGCTCGTTTAATTTATAAAAATTCATAAGTTCCACAACCGCACGGCCGGAAAGGTTCATATAAGTCTTTGGTAATAAATAAAGAACGTCACCGTCTTTGGCGAAAAACGAACTGAATTTGTCGCTCAACTTCAAATTGTTGCGCTTTAAAAGTTCGTCCACAATCATAAAACCTACATTGTGGCGGTTTTTCGCGTATTTAACTTCCGGGTTCCCGAGGCCTATTATCGCCTTCATTTATATCCTCATCTTTATTATTTTAATAATCACATTGTTTTAAATTTTAACCGAAGCTATAGTTGCCCTTTCCGATTAGCTTACCTACCAATTAAAAAAACAATTCAATTGATTATAGTGAAATGAACGAAGAAATCAAAATACTTTACATTTTGATTTTTGAGTGAACTCCAAGGAAGACACGCTTCCTTATCATAATTACACAATACTATTGGGGAGATATAGATGTCAACAAAGAATAAACCTATTGTTAGGGGAAAAAGTTCCACGAAAGTGGCAAGTTTCCTTGAAAAAAACAACCTCCACAAAAAAGATTTCGCACAAATGATCGGGGTAACGCTTTCTTATATTTACAATTTAATTGATGAAACAATTCCTTTTTCAAGCCGTTCGACAACGCTTGAACGTATCGCAGTTGTAATGGACATTTTACCCGAAGAGTTCGGCGAATATATAATCGAGCAAGAGCCTCAAAATTACAACGAAAATTTAGAGTTTATTAAAAGCAAAATCAAGGAAAACCGCCTTACAACGCTCGATTTTGTGAAAATGTTTGAACGCAAAAACAGGCTTCATATTGTAGATATTTTAAGAGGCTCAAAGCCTATTCCTACAAGCTATTCTGACTTAAAAAAACTTTGCACATTTTTAAACATTAACAAAGAAGAAGTGTTTCAAATTTGGGAAAGCCGAATGCTGGAATTCCTTAATTCAGGTGGGTTTAACACCAAAAACAATGAAGAACTCACAAAAATAATATTCGATTGCGCAAGAAATTACCTTCTCGGGTAAACACAAATAAACTAAAAGCTCCTTTTCGGGAGCTTTTAAGTATACGAAAAACAGCTTTACAACTTGCCCCCAAGCCTTTTTGTTGTACAATTAATGTATAAACCATGGGGAGTAAAATTTAAATGACGGATGTGAACACGCAAGGCTATGACGCCAGTAATATTAGAGTTTTAGAGGGCTTAGAGGCTGTCAGAATGCGCCCCGGTATGTATATCGGCTCAACCTCACAACGCGGTTTGCACCATTGCATTTATGAAATTGTCGATAACTCAATTGATGAGAGCCTTGCAGGTTATTGCGACACAATTAACGTCATAATCAACAAGGATAATTCTATAACTGTTGAAGATAACGGCCGCGGCATCCCGGTTGATATTAAACCGGACAGTGGAAAATCAGCCCTTGAAATTGTTCACACGGTTCTTCACGCAGGCGGAAAATTTGGCGATGGCGGCTATAAAGTTTCAGGCGGATTGCATGGCGTTGGCGCATCTGTTGTAAACGCGCTTTCTGAAAAATTTGTGGTTAAAGTATCACGCCAGGGATATGTTTGGCGCCAGGAATATATGAGGGGTGAGCCTGTTAACCCGGTTGAAAAAACATTGGAAACAGACAAAACAGGAACACGCACAACTTTTTGGCCCGACCCTGAAATTTTCACCGAAACAACGGAAATCGATTGCGACGTTATTCAAGCGCGTCTTCGTGAAATGGCATTTTTAAACAAAGGTTTAAAAATTGTTTTCACTGACGCTAAAACAGAAAAAACGGAAACTTTCCACTATGAAGGCGGCATCGCAAGCTATGTTGAACATTTAAACAAAAATAAAGAGGCAATGTTCAACCCGCCTGTTTATATAGATAAAACCATTGATGGCATTCAGGTTGAAGTCGCCATGCAATATACAGATTCTTACACTGAAAACGTTTTGAGTTTTGCAAATAACATCAATACTCATCACGGCGGAACGCATTTAACAGGTTTTAGAAATGCTATCACGCGCGTTATTAACGATTATGCGCGTAAAAATAATATTTTGAAAGATTCTGAGGCTAATCTTGCGGGTGAGGACGTCCGCGAAGGCCTCACGGCAATCGTTTCGGTTAAAATTCCAAACCCTGAATTTGAAGGGCAAACAAAGGAAAAACTTGGAAACGCTGAAGTAACACCGGTTGTAAACGATGTTATTAAAGATAAGTTTCAAGAATGGCTCGAATTTAACCCTAAACACGCAAAATTTATTATTGAAAAAACCCTTCAAGCTCAAAGAGCGCGCGAAGCTGCAAGGAAAGCGCGCGAACTCACAAGAAGAAAATCTGCACTTGAAAATTCAACTTTGCCCGGCAAATTGGCAGATTGCTCAAGCAGAGAAGCGGATAAGTGCGAAATTTTCATCGTTGAGGGTGATTCTGCGGGAGGAAGTGCAAAACAAGGCAGAAACAGAATGTTTCAGGCAATTTTGCCTTTAAGGGGTAAAATTCTAAATGTTGAGCGCGCAAGATTAGACAAAATTTACGGTAACAATGAAATTAAAGCGATGATTCAAGCGCTTGGGGTAAACATATCCAAAAACCCTGAAGAGGTTGAGGTAGACAACCTTCGCTACCATAAAATTGTTATTATGACCGACGCGGACGTTGACGGTGCGCACATCAGAACACTTCTTTTAACTTTCTTTTTCCGCTACGCACGTCCATTAATCGAAGGCGGGTATGTTTATATCGCCCAACCGCCCTTGTACAAGTTAACAATTGGAAAAAATTCAGAATACCTTTATGATGAACACATGCTTGATAAAACCCTACGCGAACGTGGTATTAAAGACCTTTCTCTTTACGACAAAGGTAAGGCAAAAACAGTTAAAGGCGATGAACTGGAAGAACTTTTGTATTCAATGAACACTTACTATCGTTCGTTTAATAACCCGATTATCAACCAAATGCCGTCTGTTATTGTGCGCGGGTTGATTCGCTCTAAAATTGAAATTACGGATTTTGACGACGAACAAAAAATTATGGACATTAAAACTTATCTGTCTAATTACATCAAAGACCACGCGCAAAATTACGGAATAGAAGATGCCGAAAAATATGTCACTTCAATGGCGCAAAACCCTGAAACAGGCCGCTATTACATTAAAATTGACCTTGATGATGAAATCGAACCCGTTTTAATCACCCCGAATATCATTAAAAGTAACGAATATGAACGTTTGAAAAATTCATATCCGAAAATTCGTTCATTCTTGATTGAAGAGGAAAAAAAGCTTATAATCGAAAGCCCTGAGGGCGAAGTTGAAATTCATTCATTCAGCGAACTTCAAAAATATGTTGAAGAACGCGGCAAAAAAGGTATTCAACTCCAACGTTTCAAAGGCTTAGGCGAAATGATGCCCCAGCAGCTCTGGGAAACCACAATGGACCCTTCAACCCGCACATTCCTTCAAGTTTCTATTGAAGATGCTATGCTTTGCGACCAATTGTTTGACATCTTAATGGGCGATAACGTTGCCCCAAGGCGTGAATTCATTGAAACGAACGCGGTTTATGCTACAAACATCGACACATAAAATTGTTCGAAATTAAATATTCAAGAAAGGAGTGCTTATGAAAAAAGCTTTAACAATGCTTGCCTTAATTGCTATTACAATTTTGCCAACCCTGTCGCAGGAAGACTGGTTTCCGTTCAAAAACTCCGATGGCAGAGTGATATATATTGGCAACATGGAAAAAATACCAACGAACCGCGAAGAAAACTACGCAGTTTCCTTTACTGTAAAATTTGCCGATGTGAACAGCCCCGAAATGACGCAAAACTTTGTTGCAATGTGTGAAGACGGAAACCCTGTTGCAATAATGATGAGCGCCCCAAAAAACCCTGAAGTGAACCAAGAGGCTATGCCAATTGAAACCGGACAATATGTTTGTTCAAAAGTACGTTAATTAAAAGCCTTCTTAAGCTCTTCCGGCTTAAAAATACCTACTTCCGTAATAATACCCGTAATTAACTCAGCAGGTGTCACATCAAAGCTGGGGTTAATGACGTTAACTTCCGGTGCGCAGATAATTTTACCGTTGATATGGGTGACCTCTTCACGGTCACGAAGTTCAATGGGAATTTGGCTGCCGTCAGAAATTGACATATCAATTGTAGATTTTGGCGCGGCAATATAAAAAGGAACATTGTGGTATTTTGCCACAATAGCAACGGTGTATGTGCCGATTTTATTTGCAGTGTCACCATTTGCGGCAATTCTGTCTGCACCAACTACAACTAAATCGATCATTCCTTTTTGCATAAAATATGAACACATACCGTCTGTAATAAGAGTTGTCGAAATGCCGTCAAGCGTGAGTTCAAAGGTTGTAATTCTTGCCCCTTGGCCCCTTGGGCGGGTTTCATCTGCAAAAACCTGAATGGTATTGTCTTTGGCAAATGCGCTTCGAACAACACCCAAAGCAGTCCCGTAGCCAACAGTTGCAAGCGCTCCGGCATTGCAGTGGGTTAGAATTGTTGCGCCCTTTGGCACAATTTCAGCGCCAAAATCACCAATTTTTTTGTTTATTTCAACATCTTCATTTTCAAGTTTAATCGCGTTATTTATAAGCGCACAAACTGCCTCATCGACATTTGCTGCGCCCTCAAGCACACGCTTTTGCTCTTCAATTGCCCAGGCTAAATTTACCGCGGTCGGACGTGAAGAATTAATAAATTCGCAACGCTCAAGAAGTTTAATTTTAAATTGCTCAAAGTCCGTTTCTTCGTGCAATTCAATTGCAGCAAGGGCCACGCCGTGTGCGCCTGCAATACCTATCGCGGGGGCACCCCTTACAATCATAGTTTTTATAGCATAATAAATCCCTTGCGAGCTTTCAATATCAACAGTTTGAAACTCATAAGGAATCAGAAGCTGGTTCACCATTCTGGAAAAATTACCGTCTTCAACCCACTCAATGGTTTTAATTTTCGACTTAAAACTCAATTAAACACCCTCATCAATCGTAATATCTACAGGCATCTTGGCGTCTTCCGGCACTTTTTCAATCTGGCTATAAACATAGTTCACCGCCATTGCACTCACCGAGTTTGTAAGCGCCAAAATCGCTGCAAGCATTGCAAGAATTATTATAAACAGCCAAAGCGCTTGGAATTGAACAAAATATTGGATACCGTAAGAATAATAGTTTTTAAAAATTAAGTGTATGAGACAAATCGCAGGTACGAAAACAACAAAAAACCCGACCGAACAGGCAAAACCTATCGCACTGCCCAAAAGCGCAGATTGCTGCATATCAAGCACGCCAAGCAAGAATTTTTTCTTCATAAAAATAAGAACTGCAGGCGAAGCAAAAAATGAAAGGAAGAGTACAACATAAATTATAAAAAAGGGTATCAGGCCGACAACGGCCACTATGGCTCCCAAAAAGGCGGCTAAAATTGTTGCTCTTTTTAAAATTAAGACGTTCATAGTTTTACAAGGCCCCCATGTTACGGCAGTGCGTTAGTGCGATTGCTATTGAATCAATTGTATCATCCGATTTTATATTTTGCCTTATTGTAACAAACTTTTCAACCATCAATTTTACTTCATCTTTGCTTGCGCGGCCATGACCCGTTATGGTTAATTTTACCTGCATTGGGGTATATTCATGCGCAGCCACATTCATTTTTTCAAGCGCACAAAGGATTACGCCCCTGGCCTCGGCAACAGGAATTATGGTTTTTTGGTTTTTAAAAAAGAAAATTTGCTCCACGCTGGCACAATCGGGTTTAAATTTTGCGCAAATTTCACATATGTCATTAAAAATTTCCAACAACCGAGCACCTATAGGAGAATTTTTGTCTGTTTTTATCGCACCGCTTGAAACAAGGGTATATTCTCCCCCCTCAAAATCAACAATGCTGTAGCCGCAAATTCCTATCCCAGGGTCAATGCCTAAAATTCTCATAGCTAGAGTATAGCACCTTTGCGTACATCACGTGTTTATGTTAATTTAAAGGCTATGGAAAAACGCATTTTGGAAATTAAGGATTCTGCCGTTGTCGAGATTGAAAAAATCAACGACAGTAAGGCTTTAGAAGAATTCAGGAATAAATATTTATCAAGAAATTGCGAACTGAACAACCTCAAAAAAGGTTTGAAAGACGTTCCGCAAGAACTTCGCCCGAAAGTTGGTGCGCTTGTGAACGAGGTTTTTAAAGAACTTGAAGAAACCGCGGATAAGAAACATAAGGAATTTTATACCGCTGAACTCAACGAAAAATTACAAGCAGAAAAAATCGATATAACTTTGCCGGGAACATATAGCCCGCGCGGAAAAGTCCACCCTTTAACACAAACCGTAAATGAAATCGTAGAAATTTTCCAACACCTCGGTTTTTCATTGACTAAAAACGAAAATTCACCAGAGGTCGAGGTTGAACTTTATAACTTTGATATGCTGAATTTCCCACCGGAACACCCCGCAAAAGATATGCAAGACACGTTTTATTCTGAAATTGCGCCAAATGTAATTTTAAGAAGCCAGACTTCAAACGCGCAAGTCAGACAAATGCAAAACACTCGCCCGCCAATTAGGATTATTTCGCCCGGAAGAGTGTATCGCGCTGAAAACGTGAGCGCCAGAAAAAACAACCTTTTCCACCAAATCGAAGGTTTGCTTGTTGATAAAGATATTACCTTTTCACACCTTAAGGGTGTTTTAAATGAATTTATCCGCCTTTATTTCGGTTCATCGCGCCCAATCCGCTTTAGAAACAGCTTTTTTCCTTTCACAGAACCCTCGGCCGAAATTGATGTTCAATGTATAATGTGTCAAGGCAAGGGTTGTGGGACATGTTCGGGCACAGGTTGGCTTGAGATTTTGGGCGCCGGCATGGTTGATCCTAACGTTTTAAGGGGTGTAAATATTGACCCTGAAGTTTATTCTGGCTTTGCTTTCGGTATGGGTGTAGAAAGGCTTACAATGCTGAAATATGCCATTGACGATATTCGCCTGTTTTTCAATAATGACGTGCGCTTTCTTAAGCAATTTTAAGCAGCACCCATTGTAAACTTTTATTAATAATAGATGCCATTTTGAAATAAATCATTAAAGTTTTCGTGCAAAGCTTCCGAAATATACAATACAACAAGTTAAACGGAGGCACGAAATGGCGGCTGATTATATGAATATTAAACCCTTTGGCTTAAATGTCATTCCGACCAAGTCACAAGAGCAAATCAAAGAAAATGTCGAGGAAGCAATCGGCAGCTTGTGGAGCCCTGTTTTGGACTATCTAAAAAAGAATGAGGGTGTTTTCTCGGGCGATGTTGCGGGAGAAATTAACAAAATAAATTTCCAGACAATGCGCCTTGGTATGACCATGAACGAAAACAGCGAAGTTCGCAACCTTGACGCTACGTTCTAAAAACGCAATTTGGTGGCACAACAGAAGCTAATTTCTGGGCAAAGTACGCGTAACTTTTGTTACCGCTTCAATGAATTTTTGCGTCAATTCTTCGATGTATTCTTGTGAAGTCAGGCCGTTTATTACAACATCCGATAATTCCATTGTCGGGCGGATATGGCGGGCTGCTGTTTGGTTAACATCAGCAAATTGCATATCTGCGGCAACACCTGTTTTTCCGCGAGTTACTGCGCGTTTGTACCACCTGTCTTTAATAATTTCAAAAGGAGTGTAGACATAAATTTTCACATCAACAATGTCGCGCATTTCTTCATTTAAAACATATAAGCCTTCATTTAAGATAAGCTTTGCAGGCTTTTTAAGTTCGCCCATGGGCTTGCTTTCGCAAGTCACAAAATCGTAATCAGGCGAATGAATTTCGCGGCCTTCTTTAAGTGCAATCAAATGTTCTTTCATAAGCCCTAAATTCATAGCTTCGGGCGTATCAAAAGTGAAACCAGATTTAAAAAACTCTTCGTAGCTGCCCGCTTCTTTTAGTTCTTTTGAAGCATCTTTGTAATAATCGTCGCAGCGAACAACGGTGTATACATTTTGCTGTTCTGATTTAATGCAGGCTTTAGCGGTGTTATCAACAAGAGTGGTTTTACCACTGGCCGATTCACCCGCAATAGAAAGCAAAAACGTAGAAGTTTTATCCAAAACGGCTCTTCGCGCAATATTAAAAATAAAAGCTTCGTTGTGCTTTAAAATAAGCGGCTGTTTTTGTTTTTTGTCTTCGGCAATAACTTCGCGTATGTTTTCCAAAATGCGTGCCATAAAGAAAATATCCGAAGATATATCGCATTTTATATCGCTCGTTTGGATTTGCCAGCCTTCCATTTTAATATTTTACAACAAAAAAAATATTATTCAAACGATACTGAAGCGTCTTCGTCTTTAATGGCATTTTCTATCAATAAATATGCCATATAAGCACCCGTGGCAACGGCTTTGGGGTCAAGCTCCGTACGATTGGCAATTTCAATAATGGCAGAGTTTAATTCGGGGTTTTCGTCTTTGATGTAGTGAATCATAGACTTTCGCCAAGACGAAACATCGCGAAGAACATCTTCGACGACTTTTAAATAATTTTCTTCATAAATTACCGGTAACATATTACAATTTTAAGCCTTTTAAGAAGATGTGTCAAATTTATACATATACATTAGGTTGGATGTAGTAGCAAAAAACCCCTAGCAATTTCGCTAAGGGTTTTTTAAAAAAGAATCTGGCAACGACTTATCTTCCCAGGAGGCTACCCTCCAAGTATTGTCAGCGCGAGAAGTCTTTACGACCGTGTTCGGGATGGGAACGGGTGGAGTCCTTCCGCTTGGTCACCAGAAAATCTGATGTGTACTTATTTAGTTGTCAATTTCAGTTGGTACACTGAAAATTACACAGAAATATAGTCGCTACAACTTTTTCGTTGCAGCCGAACCAACAAAATGTGGAAAAGCCCTCGTCCTATTAGTAATGCTCGACTACATGTGTTGCCACACTTCTATCTGCATCCTATCAACCTCGTGGTCTGCAAGGGGACTTACTAGCTTATGCTATGAGAGATCTCATCTTGTGGTGGGCTTCGTACTTATATGCTTTCAGCACTTATCCGCTTGGAACACAGCTACCGGGCGTTTA
>JAVBQM010000011.1:0-4915 GCA_031549065.1 Candidatus Gastranaerophilales bacterium
TTGTTTATAATTATTTCAATGTTGCGCTTGATGAAAACAGGGGGGGGAAGTTTCCGCAATCAATTATTCTGGAGGGGTTGGACATTTTCGGCCAGCTTCATTTTGCGCTCGAACTTTCGCGAATATTAAATTGTCTTATAAACGGCGAACAAAATTGCGACTGCATAAATTGCAGGTGGATAAAAGAGGGCAAGCACCCCGCTGTGAACCTTGTTTCACCAATTGATTTTAAATGTGGTGATACAGGTTCAAAAACCGTAATTTCAGTGAAACAAGCACTTGGAATTACGCGGGAACTTGAACAAACTTCGGATTACCACAGGGTTTTTATTCTTCTGGATGCCAAAAATCAAACTTTGAGCGAGATTGACAAAAAAAATCTGGAGCAATATTCCAACCTGGGCTACACTTTACCGGATGAAAATTGGCTTCCATGTTCAATCAACCATAAAATTTTTCAACATACCGCAACGAATGCAATTTTGAAAGCTGTTGAGGAGCCGCCTGCAAGAACAACTTTTATTTTTCTTACGAACAATCGTGAAGATTTAATTCCCACAATTGTTTCACGCTCGCATACATTTAAAATGCCTGCTTGTAGAATCGATGTGCCAACAGATTTCATTAGGGAAATTTTTACGAATTACCCGAATATTACACTTTTCGATGCTTTTGAAATTTCTTCTGCAATGCAAAATTATTTAAAAGAGAATGATTGCGAACCTAAAGCTCTTCTTTTGATGCTTGAAGAATATATTGCGAAATTGCTTAAAGCTAACCGTAGTAATAGTGCAGCGGTGGCACGTTTCAAAAGTGATATTCAAAAGATTTCAATTGCGCGCAGACAACTTTTTGCATCAATGAGCCCTAAAACCGTGTTCGATTGGCTTTTAATTGAAATTGCGCGCGATAATGGTGCGACGGGCGACAAAAATGACAGGTAGAGATTTATACGCATTTGTTATTCCAACAGGTATAGGCGCTTCAATTGGCGGTTTTGCGGGTGATGCCGGCTTTGTCGCACGCGAATTTTCAAAGCATTTTGATTTAATTGTGAACCCAAACGCTGTGAATGGTGGGGTTTTGAGCGCTATAAACGATAATATGCACTACGTTGAAGGTTGGGCTTTGGATGAGTTTTTGTGCGGCAGAATTGGACTGATGCCTGCGCAATCAAATAGAATCGGGGTTATTTTCGATTGCGCAATTCCTCAAAACATTTTAAACATCCATATTAATACCCTCAACGCATGCAAAATTGTTTGGGGGCTTGATGTTTTGGGTTATGAAATGACAGATTCGCCCGTCGGTGTGAGTTTTGAAATCAAAAACAATATTTCATCGGGCAGCTTAAACAATCCTCAAACCCTGTTGGAAGCGGGTAAAAGACTAATCAAAAAAGGGGCAGATGTTCTTGCGGTTGTTTGTTTTTTTCCCGATTCAAATGAACAAGATGATGCAGAATACACTCAAGGTATTGGAATTGACCCTATTGGCGGAGTTGAAGGGATAATTTCACACTATCTTTCAAGCGAACTTGGGGTTATTTGCGCTCACTCGCCCGCTTTCAGTGCTCTTGAAATCAGTGAAAAAATCGAAAATGAAAAAGTTGCTTCAGAATTAATTTCATCGACATATTTACCTTGTGTTTTGGAAGGTTTAAACAGAGCGCCAAAAATTACAACTCCGGGAAATGGCTTGCCGCTGCCTAAAGGCCTTATCGTTCCTTCGACCGCTCTTGGTTCAAAAGGAGTTTTGGGCGCGGTTAAAAATAACATACCTGTTCTTGCTGTTGAAAACCCGTCTTGCATTGACGTTAGCGCTGAAAATCTTAAAATTCCTGTTGAGCGCTATAACAGCTACCAGGCTTGTCTTGAAGTGCTCTTATCCTCCAAATAGCGGATAAACAAATACAATAACTAAATTTTCACTCTCTCTGGTCGTATTTACTATCAAGAGAGAGTTTTGTTTTAAAAAGATTTATAAATTTATTGTCATCCTTGTTAGTTAGCCGCCAGTTTTACTTGCGGCTTTATTTTATGCGTGAAAAAATTCTTATAATACATTGTTAATTATGTCTAATTTCTTCAATATTTCCCACAGTATTTCTTAAAGATATTTAGAGTCTGTTTTCTTATTGTCTTCTATCGCTTGCTCGCAATGTTTTCCCAAAGTAAAGGCTAAATTTGCTACATCATAAGCCGATTTTTCTATTTTTGCGTATTTTATTTTACTCATAATAGTTTCCTTTTAAGAACTATAGTACATAAAAGTACTCTATCATACATACAAATGATTTTGCAAATCCTGTAGTATTTTTTAATGGACAAGGATTTTATACTACAAAGAATTTCTGAGAATATACTTTTGGAGAGAAGGCGTAGGCACTTCACACAAGAAGTTCTTGCTGAAAAAGCAGGCATTTCTCAAAGATACTTAAGTAAAATTGAAGCTACAAAAGTTAACCCGAGTATTACGGTTATTATAAATATCTGTGAAGCTTTGGGTATAGATAAAAATACTATCTTAAATTTTGATTAATTTATTTTATTTCAAACGATTCGCTTGAATATTCTTCAATCAATTTCCTTGTAGCACTTGGGGTTTTAAGAGTCGCATTGCCGCCTGCGCAGCCGCCGTTACAACTCATTATCTCAATTAAATTACCATGTTCGCAAGTTTTATCTTTTGCAAATTTTTCAAGGTCTTTTATTGTTGTTCTATTTAATTCGCTTATTATATGAGGCTTTGGTTTCACCTGAGCCGGTATATTGGGAAGTCCGCCTCCGCCGACGTAGCTGTCCATGCCGCAATCGACATTGTCTTCATCATCATCTTCGCATAATGAAGTGTTTTTTAAATAATCGCAAACTGCTTTTGCAACCCCGCCTGTTACAGGAAAAAGCCTTCCCTGTTTAGAGCTTTTTTGCCCGAATTCTTCATCTGCACAATTTTCAACTTCAATTTTGCGCGCAATAAATAAATCTTCCAGTTCTTCAAAGTTTAAAACATAATCTATTTTTTTACTTTGCAAGGCTTCCTTTTTTTTCGAAATGCAAGGGCTTATAAAAACTGTGACACAATCGGGAGTTTCTTTTTTTGCAACCTCGGCTATGTAATGAGCAGGGGTTTTAGACAACGCTACAAAAGGTTTCATATCGGGGATATGCTTTGCAACAAGTTCATTGTAAGCGCTGCAGCAAGATGTCGTCATAAAATTGTCGCCTTGACTCATGCGCTTTTTGAAATCTTCGCCCTCATGGCGAGTCGTAATGTCAGCACCAAGAGCAACTTCGTATACTTCACTGAAGCCGGCTTTTTTAAGAGCACACTTGATTTTCCCGATAGAATAAGGGAATTGCCCGACAATAGATGGTGCAAGAAGCGCGTTTACACACTTGCCTTGTTTGATTTTAACTAAAATATCTACAATCTGGCTTTTTTCATGGATTGCGCCAAAAGGACACGAACCCACACATTTGCCGCAAGAAATGCAGGTGTCAAAATTAATTTGCGCTAAACCCGCCTCATCTTTTTTAATTGCGCCCACAGGGCAAACATCTTCACAAGGGACTTTTATTTTTGTTATTGCACCATAAGGGCATGCGCTGACACATTTCAAACAGTTTTTGCATTTGGAAACATCAATTTGCGACTTTCCTTCCGTCATTTTAACGGCGCCAAAATTACAGCTTGCAAGACATGAGCGGGCGACACAACCCTGACAAAGGTCGCTTACATGTACCCTGCTTGGAACGCAGCCCTTGCAGGCAGCTTGCAAAACCGTAAGAACTTTTTCTTCCGGTTTTTGTCTTTTAACGGCTCTTTTGGCGTATGTGGCAAGAGAAGTGATTTCATCATCATCTTCAATTGCAAACCCGAGCCCTGCAATTGCGCGGTCCTTTAAAATTGCGCGCTCTTTGTAAATGCAGCAGCGAAAAGGCACCTCTGCACCTTTAGGGCGCATAACATAAGGAATGTCGCGCGTGTATTCCGCAAAATCTTCTGTATCAAAAGCCTTTATAATATTAGTTAAAATCTCGTGTTTTAATTGTGAAATTTGATTGTCTTTACTCATAACACCTAAAATCTAGTTTTAATTATTTTAGTTTAAATGATGAGATTGGGCAATGACCTTAAGGAGAATTTTATGCTAAATCTCGAAAGCCTTATCAAAATCGCCTTTTATAGTGTAGTCAAAGCGTTTATTGCTCATAGTTATAAAATTATTTTTTTGCGCTTGCACGTTTTCAATTTGATTGCCCCTTAATTTTAATAAAGCTGCGCCCTCAACAAAAACGTTGATTTCACCATTTGAATCTTTTTTTAATTGCCTTAAATATTCAGTGACATCGCTTCCGTAGGCGGTTTTTGTACCATAGCCGAATTCTCTTTTTTCAATTTGGCTTGCGGCCTGTCTTTTATTTGGTGAATCTAACCAGGCGTAAGAGCGCTCTATGCTTTTTGGTCTAAGTGCCTTAGAAGCTTGCGCGAGTAAGTCTCTAATACTTTCTTTCACAGAGTCGGGAATTTTTTCTCCCTTCGGCACCCTTTGGGCTTCAGCACAAGCCTGCCTCATACAAGAGATTGCTCTTTTATATTTTTCCACATCAAGCGGGCCGAAAATTTTATCTATATCTCTTTGAGTGAAAGTGTTCAATGGTGGAAGCTCTTGGATGACAGCTACTTTGTTTAGCCCGAGTTTTTTAAGTTCTGCAGCGCTTGGAAGTTTCGACGGGTCAAATTTTACATTCCTGTGCATATCAACACCCACAAAAAGTGCCCCGCTTGAACTGTTTGCGCTTTGGTTAGCTTGGCTGATTATATCTCCCCAAGTTAAAGCCTGAGAACTTAACCTTTTGTGTGACATATCTCTGACTTGTTCTTGATATTCCCTTTGCGCGTTGTCTTTCCT
>JAVBQM010000064.1:0-6121 GCA_031549065.1 Candidatus Gastranaerophilales bacterium
CGGTCGCGCGAAACATTATTACAGTATTTACAACAAGCTTGAACGCTTGAATATCCCGTTTGAAGAGCTTTACGATATCATTGCCGTTCGTGTGATTGTAGAAGATGAAAAGGATTGCTACGGTGTTTTGGGGATAATTCACTCGCAATTTAAACCGATCCCCGGGCGCTTTAAAGACTACATTTCAATGCCCAAAAGTAATGGCTACAGGTCTTTACACACTTCCGTTATCGGCGCAAAAAATAAACCGATTGAAATTCAAATCAGAACTCAAGAAATGCACGAAGTGGCTGAATATGGGGTTGCAGCACATTGGAAATACAAAGAAAAAGGTTCGGTTAAAGTTGGCGAAAAAAATGATGACGTTGAATTTTCCTGGATGCGAAAACTTGTGGAAATTGACAAAGAGGCCGCTGATGCGACTGAATTTGTTGAAAACGTTAAGCTGGATCTTTTCTCAGACCAGGTTTTCACCTTTTCGCCCCGCGGCGATGTTGTGGATTTACCCGCAAACTCTACCCCTGTTGATTTTGCTTATCGTATTCACACCGAAATCGGCCATAGGACTGTCGGAGCGCTTATAAACGGAAGAATTATGCCGCTTAATACAAAACTCAAAAACGGCGATATTGTTGAAATTTTAACTTCAAAACAGTTTATGCCTAAAATTGACTGGCTGAATTTCGTTGTAACAAAAAGCGCAAGTTCAAAAATCAGGCTATGGTTTAAGAAATATAACCGCGAAGATAACATTAATATGGGTAGGGCAAACCTTGAAATCGCCCTTACCAAAGCGGTTTTTGACGATTATATGAAAAGCGGCGATATTGAAAAATGCGCCCTTGAAATGAACTTTAAAAGCACAGAGGACCTTTTCGCTTCGCTCGGTTACGGCGAGGTTACCGTAAATAAAGTGGTAAATAAAATTAAAAGGCCGGTTGAAAAAGAAGAACTTAAAAAAATTGAAGCGCGCCCCGACCACTACAAACATAAAAAGTCTAAAAAGGACGATATTATTGGTTTAGAGGGTATGCTCTGGAACCTTGCAAAATGTTGTTCGCCAATCCCGGGCGAACCTATAGCGGGCGTTGTAACCCGTTCGCGCGGTGTCACGGTGCACAGGCTTGATTGTAAATCGCTTTTTGATATTGAACCTGAGCGCATGATGGACATTTCTTGGGCTAACACCGTCACAAGTTCCAATTACAGCGCACATTTAAGGGTTGAATCACAAGATAGAATCGGGCTTTTGAAAGATATTATTTCAAAAATTTCCGACACAAACACAAATATACTCTATGCAAACAGCTATTTGAAAAAATCTAAATTCGGAATTATCGACCTGGGAATTGAACTTAATTCGATTGAAACGCTCCAAAAAGTAATTTTAAATTTGCAATCTATCCCCGAAGTATATAGCGTGAAAAGGCTTGAACAGAAAGGCGATTTGAACTACGCGCCAAGAGGTTCCAGAAGGCCGCAAAAATCTAACACCGGGCGCAAAACTAAAGAGGATAAGAAATGAAAGTTCTCTACAGTTTAGATGGCGCGCAGGAAGCGCATTCACTTGGCTTAGGTTTTTTTGACGGCATTCACATAGCCCACAGAAAAATTATCGAAAAAACAGTGAGCTTGGCACGCGAAAATGGGGTAAAATCAGCAATAATTACTTTCGTGGAAAGCCCCTTTGAAGTCTTCGGCGGAAATGCAAGCTATATAACAACAAACGCCCAGAAAGCCGCTTTAATTGAGGCTTTGGAGGTAGATTATTTATATCTGCTCGACTTTTCCTTAATTAAAAATTTGAACGGCGAAGAATATATTGAGATGTTAAATAAAAATTTCACTCCAAAGTTTATAACAACAGGCTTCAACCATTATTTTGGGGCAAAAAGAAGCGGCGGCCCGGAGCTTTTAAGGGCTCTTGCACCAAAATTTGATTACGAATATTTTGAAATCCCCGAACAAGACCTTGAGGGCAGGTTAATCAGCTCGTCGCTTATAAAAGAATTTATTGAACAAGGAGATTTAGCCCGCGCCAACACATTTTTAGGCCACAATTTCGAAATTGAAGGTGAAGTAGTGGTTGGCAACAAACTCGGCCGAACAATTAATTTCCCTACTGCAAATTTAATCTGGCCGCAAAAAATCGTAAAACTCCCTTATGGCGTTTATTTAGGCACTGTGAGTGTTGGCGGTGCTGTTTACCAAAGTCTTATAAATTGGGGACCTCGGCCGACAGTAGATAACAAAAGCGTGCTTGAAGCCCACATAATAAACTTTGACAAAGATATTTACGGGCAAAAAATCGCCGTAGGATTTGAAAAAAAGTTGCGCGACATCGTAAAATTTAATTCAATGGATGAACTTAAGGCCGCGATTGAGCAGGATTTAAGCTCCTGCGGGCGGCTCGGCACATAGCCTCGCTCGTCCTACGTCGCCATCGTAGTGCCCATCGCCCGCTCATCGCGGCCGCTTTAGCACCGGCTTACGCTTTCTACATCAATATACAACCTTCTAAATAGTTAATCGTTTGCATTTTTAATTCATATAAATACCGTACGAAGTTCAAGAAATGCGGGCATTTTGATGAAATTGTCACGATAATTTCAAAACCTTCCGGGCAAAACGGCTCGTAATCATAGACAACATAGTGGTTATACTTGCTTTTCCACTCTTTTTTCTCGATTTTGCAGTGGTATTCTTCAGCTGTTATTTCAAGCCAGTCAAGCATGGTTTTTTTGACGTTCTTAAACTCCATAAAAACCGTATTATGTGCGTCTGTATTGAATCTTGTTAACATTTTCACCCCGAAAAACAGTATTAACAAAATTCTAAATGTTTTGCGCGCTGAATAAAATATCCGTAGGGGCAATTTTAAAATCACCCGTTATGGTATGGTTTTTTAATCCGCATTACTTCTGTATCTTATAAGTTCGGTCTCGCTTAAAGACGGCTTAAAATCTTCGATCGCGCTCAAAAGGTGTTTCATTGCAACGGGTACACCTTGTTTTTTCTCTTTAAGCGCCATTCTTGCCGCATTTTTTACAACTGCCCGTATGTCCGCTGAAATATAGCTCTCGGTCTTCTCGCTTAACAAATCATAGTCAAATCTTTTGGTTTTTTTATCAATATCACCCAAAAACATTTTGAACATTTCTTTTCTCGACTCATCATCAGGCGTATCCACAAGCACTCTCTTATCCATTCTGCCCGACCTTTTAACGGCAGCGTCTATTTTCTGCGGCTCATTTGACGCACAGATTACAAAAATACCTTTGTCGGCACAATTATTAAGCTGCGTCAAAAGTTCGTTAACACGCTCGTTCACTTCTGTTTGATGCCCGCTAAGACCCTCTCTTGAGGGCGCGATAGCTTCAACTTCATCTAAAAACACCATTGAAGGCGCGTTTTCAATTGCCTCTTGAAATTTATCTTTTAAATTTTGCACAGTCTGGTTCTGATAAGAGCTGCCGATGTTTCCCATGCTGATTTCAACAAAATACCTTCCCGTTTCTTCGGCCAAAGCCTTGGCGACAAAGGTTTTCCCGCACCCGGGCGGACCATAGAGTAATATTCCATTTGCAGCGCCCAAACCGTATTGCGCATAAAATTCCGGATTTTTTAAAGGCTCGATTACTTCATCATTCAGAATTTGTTTTAATTTTTTCATACCCGCAACTTTTTCAAAGCCGGTTTTTTTCGCTTCGGGTTCTTTTTGAGTTGTTTTACCGTCTTTAGTTGCAACAGGCGTTTGTGCACTCAATGAGGCATCTTTCATTATATTGGAAAGACACTCTTCACTATCAACTAAAAAGAGAGGTTCGTTCTCAAGAAATTCTTTTTTAAAATTCTCAAACTGTTCTTTTGTAACCTTTGTGATTTTGCCTTTTGTTGAAATTTTCGGGTATGTTCCGTCAGATTTCGGGCCTAAAATTATTGCACCGGGCATTCCTTCAAATTTCACCTCGCCATTGATTCTCACATCACCCCCGACAAGCACTGTTCCAAGGCTTTCATTATAAGGTTTTGAGCCATCATTTTTGATTATTATATCCCCGACCTCACCATTGTCGGCTAAAACAACCGTATCAAATGCCCTGATTTCACCAACATAACTTTTGCCGCCAACAAAAACGTTGCGAGCATTTTGAATTTTGCCAATTTCACTATCATCACCAATATGTACGTGTAAATCTTTTATTTTGTATTCGTGATTAACCGCACTATCGACATTTATCTTATCGGCAAATTGGTATATGCAAGGCATTTCGTTTTGTTTTTTATCTTCCGGAAAATTGCTGCCATATTGAAAATGTATGCTGCCAAGAGAAGCTGTGCCGGAGAATCTTGTACTATTATTAACCCTCAAATTACTCTCATCTGAATGAAAATGTATTTCGCCCTTAAAAGAAACAGGTGACTTTACAGTTCTTGAAAATGTATCTTTCACGGGCCGAGCGAGATTTTTAACGCCAGAAAAATTTGCTCCAAAATTTCTTGTTGGTGCAATATTATTCCAAACTGACTGTTTATCGTGCAAACTAACGCTTTGCACAAGCATATCTAAAACCTCGATACATGTAGTAATTTTAAAACAGCCGAGAAAGAAAAAATTTGCTAGTTAAGGAGCGCGCTAAAGCGCAGACTTGCTTTTTAGCTCAGCCAATTCTTTTTGGAACGGCGAAATTGTGGCGATTTTTTCAATTATGGAGGGCAATTTTTCAATAACATAATCAATTTCCGCTTCTGTTGTGTAATGCGACAGGGAAAAGCGAATGCTGCCGTGCAAACTTGTAAAGGGTACGCCCATTGCTTTTAAAACGTGACTTGGGTCCAAGTCACCTGAAGTACAAGCGCTTCCGGAACTTGCAAAAATTCCTTCATCGTTCAAATAAAGCAAAATCAATTCACCTTCAACATACTCAAACCCAATGTTTGTAGTATTTGCAACACGATTTTCGCTATTTGAGTTTAACCGCGCATTAAAAACACTTTTTAAAATGCCGTTTTCAAGTTTGTCGCGAAGGCGCTTCATTTCATTAACATTTTTATCAAGGTTTTGTCCCGCAAGTTCTGCGGCCTTACCGATGCCCACAATATAAGGTACATTCTCGGTTCCGGCGCGTTTTGAACTTTCCTGGTGCCCGCCTACAATTTGAGGAATAATTCTCACGCCTTTTTTAACATAAAGCGCCGCAACACCTTTAGGTGCGTGGAATTTATGGCCTGAAATAACCAAAAGGTCGATTAAACTTTCGCCAACATTCATTTTAATTTTGCCCGCAGCTTGAACAGCATCCACAAACACTTTCGTATCAGGGTTTTTCGCCTTAACGATTTTTGCAATCTCTTCAACCGGGAAAATAATTCCTGTTTCGTTGTTGGCCCACATCGCTGAAACAAGCGCAGTGTCAGGCCTTATGGCATTTTTCAATTCTTCAAGGTCAAGTTCACCCTTACTGTCAACGCCAATGTATGTGGCTTCATAGCCTTGTTTTTCAAGAGTTTTATACAAATTTAAAACACAGGCATGTTCAACAACAGTTGTAATAATATGTTTTTTATTGGGAACATTATCTAAGACCCCTTTAATTGCAAGGTTTGCGCCCTCGGAACCCGAGGATGTAAAAATAATTTCGCTTGCATTTTTTGCGCCCACAAAAGAACGGATTTGTTCGCGCGCAACCCTAACAGCCTTTTGCGCCACACCACCAAGGTCGTACATGCTTGAAGGATTGCCATAATTTTCACGCAAATAAGGCAACATAGCCTCTACAACTTTTTCGTCCACTCGCGTTGTTGCGTTGTTATCAAGGTAAACTGTTTTCATTTATTTTTTCAGCTTTCTATCTAAAACTTCTTGTATGAGGTCTCTACACCTTCTGCAACCGCCGCCGGCGTAAGTTGCATCTGTGATTTCATCTACTGTTTTTGCGCCCGCATCAATCGATTCTTCGATTTTTCCCTGAGAGACATCAAAACAATTACAAATTATCTTGTCTTTACTCAATTCTCGCCACCTTTTCCATAATTATTCAGCGCATCTTCAAGCGCTTCTCTGCCCATAACAGAACAATGCATTTTCGCAGGCGGCAGCCCGCCAAGCATTTCCGCAATT
>JAVBQM010000044.1:0-7387 GCA_031549065.1 Candidatus Gastranaerophilales bacterium
GTGTTCAGAAATAAATTTTGAAAACAAAGATATCAATTTCATTAAAAAGGTACTTATTGAAACATACCCCGAATGCAGAAAATCCATTCCTGCATGGGCAGGTTTTATAAATAATTTTGTAAACAAAATGTCAATCAATGACTATGTTCTAACCTATGACCCTTCATCAAGAATTTATTATATTGGAAGGATTGCTGGTAATTATGAATATAACAACAAAGTAGAATTTGGGTTATACAATACTCGTAAAGTCAAGTGGAACCAGCAGGGCATATCAAGGGATCTGGTCAGTAATAGTACAAAAAATTCGTTAGGTTCGCCACAAACGTTATTTCAATTGAATGAAGTACAAGGAAAAGAAATTCTCCGCTTAATGAGCAATAGCAGTGATATGCCAAAAGAAGAAGATCTCAAAGAAGAAAATAATGAAAACGCCAGAAATCTAATTGAAAATGTGAAAGAAAATTTAAAAGATATTATTCAAAGTTTGGATCCTGAGAGCATGGAAGAACTTTTTAAAGAAATTCTTAATGCAATGGGGTATGTTGCTCGGAGAACTAAAAAAGGTGCCGACAGGGGGGTTGACATCTTTGCATCGAAAGACGGACTAGGATTGGAAGAACCAAGGATTTTTGCTGAAGTTAAACATAGAAAAGGACAAATGGGCTCACAAGAAATAAGAACCTTTATGGGTGGCCGACAACAATCTGACAAATGTTTGTATGTGAGCACTGGTGGCTACACAAAAGAAGCCAGGTACGAGGCTGAAAGATCCTCTATACCTTTAACTTTGGTGGATATTGATGATTTAGCCGATTTAATATCCCTGCATTATGACAAATTTTCAGCAGAGGGAAAGGCTTTGTTGCCACTTAAGAAAGTTTATATCCCTATCGGTTAATTGACATATTCTAACGGCTACATGGTATATGCAATAAGAATCAATACTGGAGTGCGACCCAATCTGCCGGCAAGAAGAACCATGCATAATAACTTTAAAGGAATCTCTAGCGCATGCCGACCAAAAAAAGAGTTGCGACACTGTTTGCAACAGAAACCTTGGGGTGTTTTCTATTCCTTCTCTTTCAATATACCGGTAAAGTTATCCAACTGCTGCAATAAGTCTTTATATTGTGCGCTGAATTTTTTGCCTTTGTGCCTTATTGCCATAGAAAGAACTTCGGGTAAATTCAAGCCGCGATCTTGTTCAAGATTTTGGTGGTAAGCTTTCTCGAACTCTTGCGGCACCCTTACTTTCCAGTTTTCTGTTTCCTCGCCGGTTTCGGTTCCCGGTGTATTGTATCTTTCTGTCATTCCAAAAAAGTCTGCGAAGAAAACTTGCACCTCTTGCGCCGGGCTTGTGAATAATTCCGCAAATTTTGCCGTTCTGAATTTAGCTTTATCTTTCATTAATTCTTTAGCGTATTTTTCATGCTCTTGCATCCAATTTCCTGTGTTGGCGGGCAAAACATCCTGGGTCAAAGTTCTTGCGTGCCTTCCCAATTCTTTCTTTCTTTTGAAGTCGCTATTGGGTTTAAACAAATTGTCAGTCCATTCAATTAAAGTTGAATTATCGTGCGAACCCGCCATGATTACCTTTTCTTTTGGAGTGTTTTTACCATCATAGTTGCTATCTTTGGCGTCTGAAAATTCCGTCACGGAAACTCCTCTGAGCTGAAGGTCTTTCATGACGCGCTCTGTGGGTTCCGTGAGCGCTCCTAAATCTTCACAAATAATTGATTGTGGGTCCACTCCCATTTCTTCTGCGGCTGCAAAAACAATATTTTTCATTATGGAACTGTATTCTTCCGGTGTTCTTTTTAAATATTGTTTCAATTTTTCATTCTCAGGGGAAGAATATAAACGCCCTGCTGTTTTTGAATTCGGCATATCAAAATAAACAAACGGGTCAACCAAGCCGATAATGTGGTCAATTCTTACACCCCCGGGGTTATCTTTGAACATTGTTTTATATTTATCGTATAAAAATTTACCGCCTTCACCCAATGAACCGTCTTTGTTAAAAATTTTCTTAGGGTCTAAAACAGGAAAACCCCACGCCTGACCTGTTTTAGAGAAGAAATCGGGCGGAACACCTAAAGACACATCTTCAAGGAAAAGTTGAGGGTTCGCCCAGACGTCTGCTTGCGAAAATCCAACTTTAGCATCCCCGATCATTTTTAAATTTGTATTTTCCGCTGTTTCGCTTACGGCGCGCTTTACAAGCATCTGTTTAAAAATAAAGAAATCAATTTCATCTTTATGTGTGGCTTTTATTTCATCAAGCCTGCTTTGTGCTTCTTGTTCTTGTCCTTCTTTTGGAGCATAAAGCATTTTGTCTATTTCACTATTAGCACCTTCCCATTTTTGCCACTTGTCTGTTCCGTAGTTTTTCGACAAAATTGTGTAAATGGCAACCTTTTCAAGCCCGACCCCTTCTTGTTCACGAAACGCTTTAAAATCGGAGGTCAAACTTGCAATTTGTTCTTTTTCTTTACCGCTTAAACTGTCAATGTTGTCTCTTTTTGTTTTATAAGTTTCAAACGCTTCCCTAAGGGCTTTTTCATATTCGCTTACGGTGTGTGCGTAATTAACCCTGTTTGCTTCCGCATCCGGGCGATTTTTTACAATACCGTCAAAAGTTTCTTTCGATAGAATGCTTCCATATCCATAATCCAATGTTGTAAGCTTTTCTAAAGGAGTCATAAGCGGGTTTCTCACGGAAGTCTCAGCATCATAAGGCGAACCTGTTTTTGTTAACAACCCGTTAGGCCCGGTCTGAATTGCCGAAAATCCATGCATTTCCAAGAAAGGATAAAAAGCCTTTTCTGCACAAACGGAGTTAGGAGAACCTATGCCTGTGTCTTGTTCCTTATTTGAAGGCGTGCTTACACCATGCACAATTATATCCAACTTTTTATCTAAAGCGCTAAGCCCCTCTTGAACCGCTTTTTTATAAGCCGCTTTTTCATCTGCTCTTAATCGTCTGGTAAAATTTACAGTGTTTATTGGTTGTATGCGCATTCCTAATATCCCCTTTTACTTTTTTAATAAGCTTATACATTTAAGGCATCTAAAGAAAAAATTTTGCCATTTAAAATTAATGGTACAATGAAAATGTTTCCGACGATAAAGTTTTAGGGGTGAACAACATTATGTCTTGGGTTTATTTATTAATAGCGGCGGTATTTGAAATCGGTTGGCCCGTGGGTTTAAAGCTCGCTCAGGTTACTATGTATAAGTTTTGGTGGATAGCATTTGCGGTTGTTGCTATGGCATTAAGCGGGGTATTTCTTTATTTAGCCCAAAAGCAAATTCCTGTCGGAACAGCGTATGCTGTATGGACAGGAATTGGCGCAACCGGAACATTCTTGGTTGGAATTATGTTTTTTAACGATTCTATGAGTCTTATGAGGTTTTTTGGAATTATTCTCATTATTTCCGGAGTAGTTTTATTAAAAGTGGGGCATTAACCCAAAATAGCCTTCAGGTCTTCTTCCGGAGTTGTAATCGGTTTAATTTTGAATTTTTCAACCAATATATTTAATACGTTTGGTGAAACAAAAGCGGGCAAAGTCGGCCCAAGCCTGATGTTTTCAATGCCCAGATATAATAGCGTCAGTAAAATACAAACTGCTTTTTGTTCATACCAGGAAAGAACAAGCGACAAAGGCAGTTCATTAACCGAACAATTGAACGCTTTAGCCAGTTCAACCGCAACCTTTATAGCAGAATAAGCGTCGTTACATTGGCCCATATCAAGCAAGCGAGGAAGTCCGCCAATGGTTCCAAGGTCAAGGTCATTAAAACGATATTTTCCGCAAGCAAGCGTTAGAACAAGCGTGTCTTTCGGGGCTTGTTTTACAAATTCAGTATAGTGGTTGCGACCAGGTTTGGCACCATCACACCCGCCTACAAGGAAAATGTGTTTAAGTGCGCCGGATTTTACCGCTTCAATTACTTTATCCGCAACAGATAAAACCGCGTGATGCCCGAAACCAACCGTTAGAACGTCACCGCCATTAATGCCGGTCATTTTGTGTTCTTCGGGGTACCCGCCCAATTCTATCGCTTTTTTAATCACGGGTGTAAAATCTCTTGCTTCGTCAATATGTTCTAATTCGGGGTAGCCAACCACAGAAGTTGTGAAAACATTGCCTTTATAGCTTTCTTTAACGGGCATAATGCAATTTGTTGTGAATAAAAAAGCACCCGGAACATTTTCAAACTCTTTTTGCTGGTTTTGCCAAGCTGTACCGAAATTTCCTTTTAAGTGGGGATATTTTTTAAGTTCAGGGTAAGCATGGCAAGGCAACATCTCCCCGTGAGTATAAATATTTACTCCTTTGTCCTTCGTTTGTTCCAAAAGCAGGGCTAAATCGTGCAAATCATGGCCCGTTACAACAATAAACGGTCCGGGTTCAATGTTTGTTGAAACCTGGGTCGGTTCAGGGTTGCCGTAAGTTTCGGTGTTCGCCTTATCCAAAAGCTCCATGCATTTTAAATTTATTTCACCTGTTTTTAAAGTCAATTCCAGCAATTCGCCAATGTGCGACTTTTCCGAAATTCCTTTTAGGGCTTCATAAAAGAAGCTGTCAACCGTGCTATCATTGTAACCGAGTATTCTCGCGTGGTGAGCGTAAGCTGCAATTCCCTTCAAGCCAAACAAAACTAAGGATTTCAGGCTTTTTACATCTTCGTTTTCCTCGTCCCAAATTGATTTCACATAAAAAGGGTGTTCGAGATATTGCGAATGGTTTTCGAGTAAGTGTTCGGCTCTGCGGGTATACTCTTCAATTCTTTCATTATCATAATTAACATTCGTAATCGACACAAAAAGGCCGTCAATAATTGCTTTTGTTGTTTCCTCGTTTGGGACCATTGCGTATGCAAGGTCAATAACCTTACTTGTTAAATCGTCCTGAAGATTTGCCGTATCTTCTTTTTTTCCGCAAACACCATGCATGGTGCAGCCTTTTCCCTGAGCGGTCTGCTCGCATTGAAAACAAAACATTGGAATATCCTTTCTTTTATATAATTTCACCTTTAATGGAAATTGTGTAATCTTTGATTATTATATTTTTCCCCGATTTTTGGAGCGCTTGCGCCACAACCATTTCAATTCCCGAACAACAGGGGACTTCCATATGAACAATTGAAACAGATTTTATATTTTGTTCTTCAAATATTATGGCAAGCTTTTCAACGTAACTTTCTAAGTCACTGTCTAACTTTGGACAAAACATTATTAAGATTTTGTTTTTTAGGAATTTATTGTGAAAATTCGGGTAAGCGAAAGCCGAACAGTCAGCCGCAATAACCAGTTCCGCATTTTCCAAATATGAAGCGTGCGGGTTCATTAATTTTAATTGAATGGGCCAATTATTTAATTCGCTTTGTGTACTAGCCGCCTCAGCACTTTGCGTTTTCGGCTCTTGCCTTAAGTCTTTTTGCATATGCCCCGGGCACCCGCAAGGAAGTTTTTTAGGCAAAATTTCCGGAACTTCAAAATTGTTGTCTTTTAAATATTTAACAGCTTGCGAAAACAGTTTATCTTCGCCGTGGTCTTTTAAATGCTCCAAATGTGCTTTTATAACGTTTTCGCCACCCTTAACAATGTTTTCCATAACTTTGAATTCATCGTAAGGTTCGGCTTCCCTCTCTTCAACCAACATAGCGTCTTGCGGGCAAGCTTTTATACAAGCGCCGAGGCCGTCGCAAAATAAATCGCTTATCAGTCTGGCTTTTCCGTCAATAACTTGAAGTGCGCCTTCGGGGCAATCGGGAATACATAGCCCGCAACCGTTACATTTTTCTTCATCTATTTTTATAATTTTTCTTTTCATAAACACATTCCTTTTTTGGTTAGAAGTCTGATATTTTCTTGCTTTTCATATAATTTAAAAAATCGCGGTTGGCTTTTTTTAAAAAATCGCCCATTATGCAATTTTTGCAATTTGAAACTCTTGAAGGAAACAAGCAGTCGGAACACTCCATTTTGCCTTCGATTGTTTCGTATATTTGCGCGAAGGTTGTATTTTCCTTGCCGGATGCAATTTTAAAGCCACCCCTTGGCCCTTTAACTGATTCTAAAAAACCGGCTTTTACGAGCCTTTGCAAGACTTTTGAGAGGTGGTGCTCAGAAACCTTAAATTGTTCGGCTATGAGTTTTAGTGAAACGACTTTACCGCCTTGGTTCACAATATAAATCATTGAATGCAGCGCTATTGCTGTCGCTTCTGATATTTTAAACATCATACTCCTTTATTTTAGTATATTAGTACTATAATACCAAAATAAATAAATGTCAAGAGGAATGGTTAACAAGACCGATTATTTTTCAATTAATTTCTGCCTGTAAGTCTCGTCATATTGTATGCGGCGTCCGTCATTAATAGTTTTTGCAACCGCTTTTGGGAATATTTTCTTGGCATTGTAGTAAGATTCATGCGCCTTAATAAAAGAGCGCCAACTTTTAACGGAAGAATTATCGTAAAGGAACCCTGTGGGTTCACCCTGAATCTCCACACCTGCAGCTTTAGCCATTTCTTTGTTAGGCAGGTTTCTTGTCATAGGAAAACCCAGGGGGTCTTCCCTAAAATTAATTGTGATAAAAAATAGACCATTTTCAAAAATATTTTTCACAAGATATTTATTAAAAAGAGAGAACTCGAAGCGTGGGTCTGCTATATCTGAATAAAATAGCGCCAATGGGCTCGCGTGGTTAATAATGCCCAAAACGGTGTTTTCCGGCGCGCAATAGGCTTGAGTGGCCTTATCGATATTAAGGTAATTTTCCTTTAGTTTATTTCTGTCTTGATTAAGCCGAAGATTGCCGCCTGTATCAAAAACACCTATCCCGCCCTTTGAAATTGCGGAAATACAGGTGTTTTCACGAGGATTTTTCTTTAAAAAATCGATTGTATCTTTATCTTCTTTGAGCTCTTCCGCAAGGTTCTCAAAATTTATCGACCTTAATTCATTAAAAATATACTCATAAGCCACAAAGCTGCCGGCGGAGTAACCGAATAAAACAACCTTGTTGCCTTTTTCTGCTTCTTGTTTAACAAGCGCATTTAATTCATCCACAACAGGCAAGGAATGACGCGGTTTTTGAACCCATATAGCGTCGTGCAGGTATGCAGATAAAAGGCTCCTAACGATATAGGCGCCCGTTGGAGAAAGAGCTTTGGTTAAAGTCAGGCGCGATTGCATAAATTCAATATCGCTTTTGCTTTCAAACCCCCAAAATAAAAGTTTAGGTTCTTTATTGATTACGTAAGACTCAATGTTCGGGTTAAGCGAATCCGCTTTAACGTTCTTTTCAATCTGGGACTTTAAGGCAGGGTGAAGCTTTGCGACACCTTTAACAAACCATTCTTGATTT
>JAVBQM010000015.1:0-10069 GCA_031549065.1 Candidatus Gastranaerophilales bacterium
CAACAGGGTTTTGCTGCATTGTCTTCTCGCCAAATGCTGTATAGCCAGCTTCTAGGGCAAGGGAGCGCAAAGAATCAACGGCAATACCGCGCGTTAAAACAATTAGGGGTACCCAGATGCTAATCCAACCAAGCGCGCAAAACACAACCCAGAAAATGTTTTCAACGATTCTATCGCCCATAATATCAAGCACGGCGCCAAACTTAGAACTAAGATTGAATTTTCTTGCAACGAAACCGTCCAGTCCGTCAAACCACATTACTAAAATCACCAAAACAATCGAGGCCCAATAGCAGGGTTCACATTTGACGTATAAAAGCGCAATAACAATAAATGCCATTAAAATTCTTGAAATTGTAATTAAATTAGCCGCCATTACTTCAACTCCTCATTAATTATTCTAGCTGCTTCAACCGCACATTGCTTATTGCCCAAAAGCGCTGCGACTTCATCCAGGTTTTGAGCTTTCGGATTATTTAAAATTCCTAAAACTGCACTTGAAATTTTCTTTGCCGTGCAATTAAACATTAAAAATTCCGGCACAATATCTTTTCCTGTGATTATATTTACAAGACAGGCCTTTTTAATCGAGCGCACAGTTAAATAAATCAGGTAAAAAAGAAGCGGGCCGCGATAGGCAATAACCATAGGGGTTTTGTAAAGTGCAGCTTCAAGCGCAACCGTTCCGCTTGCAAGAATTAAGGCGTCTGAAACGCTTAAAAGAGCGTGGTTTTCGCCCTTAATTGTCTTGTGATTGGTTTTAAAAGCATTATCCGCTAAATTTGGTGCGTGGGAAAAAACAAACTGTACATCAGGGCACGCTTTTTCGATTATTTTTGCCGCATTTTCAAAAATTTTGAGCAGATATTTAATTTCAAACATTCTTGAACCGGGAAAAATTGAAATTAATTTTTTATTCTTATCAAGCCCGTGACGCGTGAAAAATTCTTCTTTGTCGGCCTTGGGTGGAAGTTCACCAATCAGCGGGTGCCCGACAAATTCATTTTTAATTCCCGCTTCATCATAAAATTTACTTTCAAATGGAAAAATCGTTAGAACCTTGTCGATATTGCGTTTAATATTTCCCAGCCTCCATTTTCTTGATGCCCAAATTTGAGGAGGGATGAAATAGAACGTTTTAAAACCCGCTTTTTTCAAGTGTTTTGAAACCGCAAGGTTAAAAGCGCCATAATCCACAAGCAGAACAAAATCAGGTTTAAATTCATTTTTAAGATAATCTACCGTGCGGCGTCCAAGCATAATGTGGTCAATTATAATCCTGAAACCAAACCCGATTTTGCCCATTTTCTCGTGCCCGCTAAATAGCTTAACGCCTTGTTCTTCAAGGTTTTTGCCGCCAACCCCTTCAATAATTAAATCGGGGTTTGTTTTTCTAAGTTCGCGCACAATATTCGAGGCGTGTTTGTCCCCTGAATGTTCACCCGTAATGATAAAGATTTTTTTTTGCATATAGATATGATACAATAAATATCATGAAAAGGATTTTGCCAGCAATTTTTATTTTATTTCTCTGCGCACAAAGCGCTTATTGTAATAACCTGATAATCGGCACATATAAGCCTGAAACCGAATATGGCCTTATTGACGGCTTCAAGTGGAACGTTGGCAGGGATAGACAAGGCAAAAAGTTTATCGAACTTAAAGCAGAAGACCCGACCGAAATTGAAAGAGTCGAGCGCGAAAAGTTTAGCCCGAAAAATCAAGTTATGAGCGAGTATGACCTTTTAAGATATATGCAAAATAACGTTGTGCCATTTTAAAAATCAGGCAAAAAAGCGGCTTATTGCATGCATAAATTGTATAAGAATATCTCTTATATAGTTTGTGGTGCCGAGCAAAAATATCAATATTAAAAGCAAGCCGGCAAAGACTTTAAAGGGCAGCGAAACCATAAAAATATTCATTTGCGGCATCATTTTCGACATTAACCCCAAAAGCACGTCCGCTACAAGCAATACGGCAAAAATGGGCATTATAAGCCCAAAGGCAATTTGAAAAACTTGTCCGCTTAAAACTAAAACACTTTGAATAAGCCCGCCATTTATAAAGCCCCAAAAACCTATAGGAATCGCATTAAAACTAAGGTAAACCGCTTCAAACAGCCATTGATGTGCGCCCGTTGCGAAAAAAATCAGAGTTGCAAGATAAATGTATATGGTAGAAACAGCCGTTTGCTGCTCTCCTGAGGCAGGGTCGAGAATCTCTGACATCGAAAGCCCCATTTGAATACTCAAAATACTGCCGCTCATTCTAATACCTTGAAAAACAAGGTCTGCAATAAAACCGATAAAAAATCCTATTGAAAATTCCAACAATAACAAGACTATAAGCTGAGGCATATTACTTGGCAAAACGTTGCCTGTTTTTGCCGCAACAAACGGGTACATTATAAACGCCACAAAGCAGGCGAAAAGGGCCTTAACCTGTTCGGGGATTGTAAAAGTAGAGAAAAACGGCGCACTGACAAGCATTCCTGAGAGCCTTGTTAAAACAAGTATAAAAACCACTATGTTTTTTGGCGAAAAAAGTGTTATTAAATCAGGTGTTGCAGGCATTGCTAATCCTATTTTTCGATTAATTCGATTTCATAACCGTCAGGGTCTTTTATGAAAGCGATTTTGGTTTTTCTATCAGGTTCATCGATTCTGTTTAAAATAAAAGGTTCAAAAAGCCACTCATAACCAAATTTTTCCAGTTTAGTGCCTACATCATCCAAATTTGGGGCTAAAAGCGCAATGTGCCCAAAGCCACTTCCAACGCTGTACCCACCTTCAGGTGTTTCAAAATTTTCCGTAAGTTCAATTGCGGCAAAGCCATCCTCGTCTTTCAAAAAATAAAGCTTGCAATCTTCAAGTTCGCTGATTTTATCAACTTCAAGCCCCAAAAAATCTACATAAAAACGAAGCGATGCCTTAATGTCCTTAGCGCGTACCATTGTGTGTAAAAATTTCATTTTATTCCTCCGCGACCCCAACCAAAAACTCTTCCGGGATTTGTTTTTTTGAATCAATTCCTAATTCTTTTAACTTTTCTGCTGTTTCAAATAAATTCCCTCTACCGTCTTTTAAGCGCGACAGAGAAGTTTCAAATTCAGCATCAACCTTTTGAAAATGCTTTCTGATGTTTTGCAAATTATCACAAAGGTTAACAAACTTTTCATACAATTGCGCGCCCGTCTTTGCAATTTCCATAACGTGCTTTTGTTTTTTGTCGTCGGATAAAAGTCTTTGAACCAGCCGCAAGGTTGTAAGCAGTGAAGTTGTGCCAACCAAAATAACATTGTGTTTATTCGCATACTCAAGGACGGAAGTGTCTTCATAAAGCAAAGCTAGAGAATTTTCAAGCGGAATGTACATAAGAACAAAGTCGGGCGAATTTAACACTTCTGTTTGTTCGTATTTTTTCTCCGAAAGATTCTTAATTGTGGTTTTGATTTCGCTTTTAAAGTCTTTCAAATATTGTTCGTTATTGTCTTCGTTCTGGTATCTGATAAAGCTTTCAAGATTAAGTTTCGCATCAATTATAATATGGCGCCCCTGAGTGAGTTTTACAACAAAATCAGGAAACCGCGTTTGCATAGAACCGGGCGGCAAAACAGGCATTTGTTTAATATAGTTAAGGTTCTCGCTCATTCCCGATGCGTTTAAAATAACCTCAAGCGTATCTTCTCCGAATTGACCTTTAACATTCTGGTTTTTTGTCAGGGCATTTGCAAGCCTGTGCGCCACTTCTTGCACGTTTTTAGAATTTGCCATCAGGTTTGTTATTTCTGTTTTTAGACTTGTGGCCTCTTTGAGGCTGTCTTTATTAAACTCACCAATTTCCTTTTGATACTTTTCAAGCGCTTCCCCTAAGGGTTTCAGCTTGTCTTCAAGCGTCAGGGAGTTTTGCTGTTGAAGTTGGTTTTGATTGTCAATTAACGCCTGATTGGCGATATTTTTAAAATCTTCCCGAAGCTTTGCGGTAAAATTTTTGGAAAAAATAAGCCCGATTAAAGCCCCCAAAATAAGCGATATTAAAGCAACTAAAACGTAAATCCCCATAGTTTAATATTAAGGCAACGAATTTTATTAGTCAAATAATTAACAAGGATTTCATTTGGCACCGGAGTATAGTTATAAGGAACTTTGTTGACTTTTTGGTTAAAATATTCGTTGTTATTAATATTTGCGGGAATTTTATTCTCAATAAAAAAGTTCTCGAAATTGTCAAAACGCGCAGCAAAACCTTCATTAAATTTAGTGTAATCTGTATTCAGATAAGCTTCGTAAGGGTCTTTCGGCGCTTCATAAGAATAAGGAATATTGAAAAAATCCGCAAGTTCCGTGGTTCTGGAATCAACCGTGTTCAAAAATGCCGGTACGCCCGCCAAAATTGAAGCAACGCAGCCATGGAAACGTGAACCAAGAGTAAAATTAAACCCGCCCGTCTTAATATAATGAACCCAGACGGGAACATCTGCGAAACATTTAATTCTGTCGTTTATAATCAAATTTTTAATTGTTTTATTGTAGCGAAAATTAAATTTCAATACGGTTCTAAGATCAATCTTTTTAAGACAGCATAAGAATTTGTAGAATCTTACCTGTTCAATAAAAACGCTTTTAGGGTAAGTTTCAAAAATACGCGCCAATTCTTTATCGAATAAAAAGTTATCGCCGTTCATAGTCAGATTAAATTCGGCATGCGACACCTTCTTATTTGAAATTCGATGCTCCCGACCGCTGATATACAAGGAAGGGCAACCCGTTACGCGGTAATCACTGTAGCCGAGTTTTTTAAATAATTCAGCGGTATGTTCGCCTCTAAGCGCAAAAGCGCCGCCGGATGAATAAACAGATTCGATAAATTTGGACGCCTCGGCACTGAATTTATTTAAACCCGTAAAATCGTCAACCGTTTTAGTTTGGCCGCCCATTCCTATAACATAAATCGGAATTTTAATTTTCGAAAAAAGTTTCCCTCTCCAAGCCAATTCGTCTTTACAGCCCGCTCTTAAAAGGTTTGCACAAGGGTAGATTAACATATCAAAATTTGAGTTTATGTATTCATAATCTTCAATTGAACTGCTGATTTCTACCTTATTTTCGGGAATTGTCAGGTATTTTTGCAGCGCAAACATAAAAAGCAAATTACCTGTATTGCCGGAGCGTTTGGTAAAAGCGGTTTTGTAATCACCGGAATAATCGTGAGGTTGCAAGGCATCAGCGGTTGCCCAAATAAAAACTCTAGCCATTGTTTTATGGTAGCACAAAATGGTAGACATGTATGAAAAAAGGTTAAAAAAATTGACTCATACCACTTTGGCGGTATAGAATTTTAGCAATAACTATAATTAGGAGCTTTATGGGTACAGAATTTCAAATAGTTAACCTATTGACGCAAATTTCAAATAAAGGTGTGTCGGACGTGCATTTCAGGGTTGGCAAACCTCCGGCCTTGAGGATGGGCTCAAATATTGTTAAAACCAATCTGGAACCCTTAACGGACGAGGATTTTGAAAACATTATGAAGGAAATCGTTCGAAAGGAAAATCAAGAGCGTATTTTGGGCATGACAAACTTTGACTTTGTATACGAACTTCCCGGCGTTTCAAGGTTCAGGGTGAACTATTGTAAAGATTTAGGCATGCCAAAACTTACAATGAGGCTTGTCCCGCTTCAAATTCCAACAATCGACGACCTTGGGCTTCCAAACGTTATCAAAGATTTAACCAACTTGAATAACGGAATCATAATGGTAACAGGCCCAACGGGTTCGGGTAAGTCAACCACACTCGCTTCGATTATTGACACTATTAACGAGAACCACCAAAAGCACATCGTTACAATTGAAGACCCTGTTGAATTTATGTATACAGATAAGAAATCTCTTGTAACACAAAGAAGTTTGGGTATCGACGTTGAAACGTTCACGGCGGGCATAAAGTTTGCACTTCGCCAAGACCCTGATGTTATTCTTGTGGGTGAAATCAGGGACCGCGACACTATGGAAAACGCAATGGCGGCAGCAGAAACGGGCCACTTGGTTTTAGCAACAATTCACACAAACTCCGCGATTCAAACAATAAACAGAATTATAAACCTTTTTGACGAATCTACCAGAGTTCTTGCAGCAGAACGTGTTGCAGGCTGCTTAAGGGCGACAATTGCGCAAAAGCTTATTCCGAAAATCGACGGTGGCCGTGCGCCTGCAATTGAAATTATGACAGTTACTTCAACCGTCAAAGACTACATTTTAAAACGTAACTTTGATGAAATTTACAATGTCATGAAGCGCGGCGAATACAGCAATATGAAAACAATGAACGCATCTCTTTTTGAACTTTACGATATGGGCAAAATTACTAAAGAAATCGCCCTTTCCTTTAGCGATGACAAAACTGAACTTTCGCAAATGATAGGCGGCGTTTACCACGGCACATCCAAAAAAGTTAAGGATAAAATTGTATAAAAATTTGGGGGTCTTATGACTTTGAACTTTGAATCTGATTCCATGACGATTAAAAGGCTTGAAATTGCGTTGCAAAAAGAGGACGCGGCGCTTTTAAAAACCGCAGGCTACAAACTCCACGAAAAATTTCACGCTGGGCATAAGTTTGAATATCTTCCGCAATTGAAGCAAATTCTGGCTTTCATTGAAAATGAAAAGCTTGAAGGTGAATTTTATCGCTTGATTACTCTAACAATAAAGGAGATTGTAGCTTCGCAAGAAGGCGGCATGCCACCATCTGCAACACCATCTGCAACATTTACTGATCAGCAACGGCAGCTTCCTTTGCAGGACGCGCCAAGCACGCAAGAAATACAAAGAATTCAACCGCCTGAAGGTATTTTCTCTCCGCGCGGTTATGAAGTTAACACAATAGAAGACGGCTTAACTTCTGGCCTTGATAAAGCTGTTGAAACTGTTCAGACTCCCGCGGTGAATGATTTTTCCGGTAGCGCGGTGAACGGCGATACTTTTATTTATTGGGAAGAGAAAAATTCTGAAATCAATTCGCAACTTTTAAACGATTACAGAAAATCGATTGCCTCCGATGCCCCGTTGAGTGAATTTCTGGCAAAATTTAAAGCTATTTCAAATATTTTAGACTTAGACCTGTCAAATATGAATAAAATTTTATCCACAATGGCAGCCCAAAACAAACAAATTATATTTGCAACATCATCGCTAAATTCAAACCTGTGGGATAGAATAAAAGAAAATGGCGGCAACAGTTGGGGTTTCTTGCCAATTTGGGATCAGATAAATGCTTTTACCTGTGTTGATTGCGAGAACAAATTTTTAAACGAAAAATCTTACATGGTTCCGACAACACAATGCCAAAGCTGCGGAGGCAACGCTTTTGCACAATTCAACCTTAATCCTCTGCACCTTCAAAAAGCACTTGACGGGCTTATGAACTCAAAAACTTGGATATTAATTAACCCGCCAATAGACAATACCGCGGTAGAAACAATGTTTTCGATTGCTTTTAAAAACGTGAAGCCTGATAGAATTTGCCTTTTAACCCATGACAGCGAGCGAAAAGCTTATTATAAAAATATGTTTTATGGATGTGATGTGAAAAGCGACTATGCCTCAATTGAAAGCTTTTGCGAAGAATTTGGCACACCAAGAGCGAGTGTTTGGGGCTGAAAATGGACTTTGTAACCGATGCAATTAACCTTAAAACCTATGCACTGAGCGAATTTGACAACATTGTTGTAATGTATTCGCGAGAAAAAGGTTTAATTCGCGGCGTTGCAAAAGGAGTGAAAAAGCCAAAGAGCAAATTGGGCGCAAGAATGCAAGTTTTGGTTGCGAATAAATTGCTCTTAAACAAAGGACGAAACCTCGATAGAATTACCCAGGCGCAAGCGCTCAATACCTTTTCAAAGCTTCGTCAAGACCTTGATAAGTTGACTTACTCAATGTATCTTGCCGAATTAATTTCTTCTTTTTGCCAAGAAACGCAAGATTGTGCGGAAAAAATCTATGATATTTTTTACATCAGTCTTGAAAAAATTGCAAATTCAGGCGACAAAAAGGATGTCCTACTTGCAGTTTTAAAATTTCAGGTTCAGTTAATGGAAATTTTAGGCTATGGTTTGCAAATAAATTCTTGTTCTCTCTGCGGCTGCGAGATTAAAGAAAACCCGATGTTTTCGCGCACAGATAGAGGTTCTTATTGCATTCGCTGCGCTGACGGCAGAAACCTCTCGCTTATTAAAATTCCTACAAAAATAAGGGATTTTTTAAATGAAATAGCCTTGGTGGAACTCGCGCAAGTCACAAAATACGATGACTTGGCCGATTTAAAAACGATTGAAATTTGTTTTGAATTTTTAAGAAAATACATAAGCGCGCTGTCCCCCTCAAAACACAAGGTTTTAAATACAATCAGTAAAATTAGCTGACAACTTTTTATATTCAGCGTACTTTAAGTGGTTATGAGAATTGAGAGTGTTGTACCGGTAAATATTTTCACAAAAAAACCGAGTTTTTGCGCTGCACCAAAAGGGCCGATGCAGCAACTGCCCAAAGACGAGTTCTGCATTTCAAATCCAAAATATGTAACCAACTTACCGAACATTCAAAAATACCCGATAAAAGCTGTTTTTTCTGATATTGACGGAACTATTTTACATGACCACAAACTTGTTTTAGGCAATTTAAGAGCGACCAAAGGTCTTAAAAGGGCGGGCATACCCCTAATTCTTGCAACAGGCAGAAACAGAACAGAGGCTCAACCGATGTTGGATTTGCTCGGAGTTGAGCATCCGCCTTACCTGATAACCGAACAGGGCGGCACTGTTTTTAGGGGCGAAGAAATAATATTTAAGGATACAATGAGTCTCGAAGATACTCTGGACTCTATAAGGGCGGCCCAAGAATATGTAAAGAAAGATGGCAACATGCAATTATTGCTGCATATTAATGGTCAAAGCTATGCGGCGGATGAAAAAGTAATAGACGGCTACACCCATGCTAAAGAGAGTGTAAAATTGGTGAATTCTTTTGACGAGGCTTTGGCGCAAGGTATGCCTACAAAAATAGTGTTATTCAAAACAGATTCAACACATATAAACGATTTAAATGACGCACGAGATTTCCTTAAAGAAAGATTGGGCGGCAGGAGTTTGAATATTTTTAACGCAGGTAGGCATTTTTGCGAAATAACAAACAATTCAATATCGAAAGGGAAGGCTATTCGAATAATTGCGCAAGATATGGGGATAGATTTAAAAAATACTGCGGCTTTGGGTGATGCTGAAAATGACTTGGAAATGATTAAGCTGGTGAGCGAAGAAGGCGGTTTATCAGTTGCGATGGGTAACGCAATACCGGAATTAAAAGCACAAGCAAGAGTTATAACAGATGACGCAAAAGAAAGCGGCTGGGCAAGGGCTGTTGAGGCTATGCTTCGATACCGCTAGAAGAGCAAAGGGCCCCTTGGAGCCCTTTTATATTATTATGAAATGAAAAACTATTTCTTAATTTTTATTTGCGTTTGAGCAGGGTTTGATTTAACCGAAACATCTTTGCCTAATGGCGTAGTTATATTTTTGTTGATATTGTCCTGTCCTTTTCCCTTGCCGTTGCTTTTATTTTTCTTAATTTTTACTTTTGTTTGCGCAGGGTTCGATTTAACTGAAACTTCTTGGCCGGTTGGCGTGGTTATTGTTCTATTAACGTTATCTTGCCCCTTGCCTTTATTTGAAGTGCTATCTGGAAATTTTACTCCGTCTCTACCATCTCTATCATGGTCGTATCTTGGTCTTTCCCTATCCGCCGTTTGCGTTCCGTCTTGTCTTGGAATTTGTTCGCCGCGCCTTTCTATTCTATCATTCGGGCCATAAAATTCTCTATGGCGGCCGTCTGTAGTATTCGCCTTATCGGTCTCTGCGCAATTTGCAGAACCTGCGGCAAGCAAAGTTACTGCAAGCAATAGTAATAATTTGTTTCTCATAATAAAACTCCTTTAAACATTTTCTACTGTGTGTGCTTATTTTTATGTTTGTTGTTATATTTATTTGAATGAGCCGGGGTTGCTTTTTTGGGA
>JAVBQM010000005.1:0-4630 GCA_031549065.1 Candidatus Gastranaerophilales bacterium
GTCAATACGCACAAGTGCATTTTCGTCCATAAACATATACTCACAAAGCGCCTTGGCAAGTTCAGTTTTACCCACACCTGTAGGGCCAAGGAATAAAAAAGTACCAATCGGGCGCTTAGGGTCTTTTAAACCTGAGCGTGCGCGACGAATAGCATCAGAAACGACCGTAACAGCCTCATCTTGCCCCACAACGCGCTTATGGATAATATCTTCCATTTGAATAAGCTTCTTAGCCTCGGACTCCATTAATTTTGAAACAGGTACACCCGTCCATTTTGAAATAATTTCTGCGATATCTTCTTCGGTGATTTCTTCTTTAAGAAGCTGATTTGTCACCTTTTCACCCTTGCCGAGGTTTTTAAGACCTTCTTCGAGCTGAGGCAGGGTTCCATATTTTAACTTCGCGGCACGTTCAAGGTCGGCAGCGCGTTCGGCGTTTTCAATTTCAACTTTTACGCGCTCAATTTCACTTTTTATATCCACTTCGCCCTTAATTGAATTTTTCTCACGTTCCCAAATTTCACGAAGTTCATCTGATTTTTTAGTTATTTCTCCAAGCTGTGCTTCAATTTTTTCAAGCTTTTCGGAAGTCCCCTCGGCTTTGAGCGCCTCTTGTTCGATTTTTAACTGTAATTTCTGCCTTTCAAGCTTGTCAAGTTCTTCAGGCATTGAATCTATTTCAATTCTTACGCTTGAAGCCGCTTCATCAATTAAATCGATAGCTTTATCGGGTAAAAAGCGGTCATTAATGTAGCGAGAGGAAAGTTTTGCCGCAGCCACAAGCGCGGAATCTTTAATGCGGACACCGTGGTGTACTTCGTAGCGCTCTTTAAGCCCTCGCAAAATGGAAATTGTGTCTTCAACGCTTGGTTCATCCACCATAACAGGCTGAAAACGGCGTTCAAGCGCGGGGTCTTTTTCGATATATTTACGGTATTCATTAATTGTCGTGGCGCCGATTGTACGAATCGCACCGCGCGCAAGCATCGGTTTTAAAAGGTTTCCGGCGTCAGTTGAACCTTCTGCCGCCCCTGCGCCAACAACAGTGTGAAGTTCATCAATAAACAAAATTATTGAGCCTTCAGATTTTTCAACTTCATCTACCACTTTTTTAAGACGTTCTTCAAATTCGCCCCTAAACTTTGCGCCCGCAATTAAAGCGCCCATATCAAGTGCCACAAGCTTTGATTCCTTAAGCCCTTCTGGAACATCGCCGCGAATAATTCTTTGCGCCAAACCTTCCACAATTGCCGTCTTGCCGACACCGGCTTCGCCAATTAAGACAGGGTTATTTTTCGAACGGCGGTTTAGGACTTGAATTATCCTTCTAACTTCTTCGTCACGCCCTATAACAGGGTCCAGCTTGCCTGATTTGGAGCGCGCTGTGAGTTCGGTTGAATATTTGTCCAAAACATAAAAATCCTCATCCGCGTTTTTGGAGTCTACTTTTTTATTGCCCCGAAGTTTTTTCATTGCGATTAAAATTGCCTGCCTTGTAATTGAAAATTTAAGAAAAACCCTGTTAATTCCTGTTTCATAAGGGCTTTCAAGAAGACCAAGAAAGAAGTGTTCAATTGTGACATATTTATCCTTTAAATCCTTTGCTGCTTCAAAAGCTAAATCCATTGCAGCAAGACAATTTTGGCTGAAAAATAATTGCCCGATAGGCCCGTCAACCCTTGGTAAGTCCTCGATGATGCGACCAATATCTTCTTTAAACAGGTTGCTGCTAAGCTTCAATTCTTTCAGGAAATTTTGGGAAACATCATCGCTTGATTTTGCAGCCGCCGCAATGATATGCGCCGCTTCAACAAGTGTATTCTTGTTGTTTTTCGCTAAATTTTGCGCTTCTATTACAATACTTTGCATATTTTGTGTTAATTTTTCAAAATCAAACATATTTTTTCTCCGTCGTTATATTCATTTTAATAATGAAATTTGAAAAATCCGCAATTTTTAATTTTAATTTAATAATTTAGTATAAACTGGCAAATTTTTTCCTTCACTGCACTTGTGTACTTCGTAAACGAATACTGGAGAAGTAACAATAATGATAAGCAGAATTTCAAGTGCCCAATTCAAGCCTTCTTTTGGGTCAGTGAGAATATATCGGGGTGAGTACGAAAAAAGACCGTCCATGGACTTTGCAAACAACGTTTTTTTGCCGTCCGGAGTGAATAAAGTGGCATTTGTTAACCCCGTTAGCTCGACGGGAAATCTTGGGGCTACATATGCAAGAGAAATAGTCTATGGTGCAAGACAATACCTTGGCATTAAGCCGGGACAAGCTTGTTTTGTCAATTTTGAAAATACCTGCCACATTGTTGCAGCAGACCTGGAAACAGAGGTAAGGATTAAAAATGCAATTCAAGAGCAAGGATATTCGCCAAGCGTAGAGCTTATTGATGATTTCAAAGAACCCGCGGACGATCACTCTAATATAAGGGTAAAATTTGTTATGGCTGGAGGGCTGGACTTTGAAAAACCCTTGGGAATTGAAGGCGGAAAGCCCCTTATTGAAGAATCTAAACGTTCACAAGGCCACAGATTTTTTGCTAAAGATGAGTAATGTAAACTTTTGTATATATTAAGTATATACTACGTTATATACTTTTAGGAATGGGTATAAGAATAGTGTATTCTACTTTTCACTCCTTCCTCCATACACATTTTCTAGGCTGCCTTGCGTTTTGCGGGCGGCTTTTTATTATGCTAAAATAGGTGTATGAAAATTGTGGTTTTATTAAAACAAGTGCCCGACACGCAGGACATCAAGTGGAGCAAGGAAAATAATATTGTTCGTGAAGGGCTTTTGAGCATTTTAAATCCTGTGGATGACTACGCGCTTGAAATTGCACGAGATCTTGAAGTTGCAGGCTCTAAACATACCACAGCGTTTTCAATGGGGCCGATGCAGGCCAAAAGTGTACTTGAATATGCTCTTGCGCGTGGCGCTAATGAAGCATTTTTATTGAATGATAAGAAATTTGTGGGTTCAGACACTCTTGCTACTGCGCACGTTTTGAGGAATGCGATAGGTAAATTTGCGGCAGATTTTGACCTTATTCTGTGCGGACAAAGCGCACTTGATGGCGAAACCGCGCAAACGCCGCCCAGCTTGGCGCAAATGCTTGGTGTGAATTATATTTCAAACGTTTCGCGTGTGATTGAAATATGCGATGAAGTTGCCATAGTTGAACAAAAAACACCCGAGGCTACCCTGGAGATTGAAATTAAGCTTCCTGCCGTAGTTTCGGTTATTGAGGGCGAAATTGAACCCGAAAAACCTAAAATCGGTGATTATATTAATGCACAAGTTAAGGGTGTGGAGGTTTTAAGCGCTGAAAATATAGGCATTGACCCCAAACTTTGCGGGATTATTGGTTCCCCGACTTGTGTTTCAAAGGTTTATCGCCCTCAAATTACAAGGAAAAACGAATCTATTCAAGACGGCGTAGAACTCATACTGGAGGCTCTAAAATGAATGCAGGGGCTGAAATTTTTGCAATTTGCGAATATGGCGCGCCATATTCTTTAGAGCTTCTCAACGCTGCAAAATCCTTATCGCCTGATAAAAAAGTGAGCGCAATTTATTTGCCTGAAAATGCTTCATTATACACTAAAGCTTTTGCGGCACTTATTGTAAAACTTATAGGCGAAAAAGAGCCTGAAATTGTTCTTTTTAGTGCTTCCCGCCTTGGGCGAGAGCTTGCTCCAAGAATTGCTGCCACCCTTAACACGGGTCTTACTGCAGATTGCACCTCGCTTCGTATTGGAAATGATAAACTTATTTCAATACGCCCGACTTTTGGCGGCAGACTTATGGCAGAAATTACCTGTAAAACCCTTCCACAAATGGCGACTTTACGCCCGGGATCTTTAAAAATTGCGCCTTGTGAAGGCGTGGTGGAAGAAATTCACCTTGAATTACCTGAAACTCCGCCCGAACAAAAGATTCTTAAAATAACTAAAAACGACTATCCGGTTTCAAATTTAAACGAAGCAAAAATCGTTCTTACCGGCGGAAAGGGCCTCAAAACAAAGGAAAATTTTGATAAACTCTTTGAACTCGCCGCCAAGTTCAGCAAAGCAGACACCTGCGCAAAAGTCGCAGTTGGTGCCACACGCGGCGCCGTTGAAGCGGGTTTGGCGCCCAAGCACTTACAAGTCGGACAAACGGGCACTTCAATTGCACCCGAAGTTTACATCGCTTTTGGCGTTTCCGGAGCGATTCACCATATGATTGGTGTTGAAAATGCCCATAAAATTATTGCTGTAAATAACGACCCCAATGCGCCGATTTTTTCAAGTGCCGATTACACAATTTGTGACGATGCCCTAAGGGTTATCGACGACCTTTTGAGTTCCTGAATTATCGAGTAAATTATCAATAAAGGCGCAAGATTTCGGGAAATGCTCTCTTAATATTTTAGTTGCTTCGGCTATTTCTACTCCCATTTTAAGAGTATCGTCATTATTTATCGCCCCAAATCTTTTAATTCCGCACTTTTCAAGAAGCAGGTAACTCGATAAAGTTGCAAAATTTTCTTTCGCGGGCTTTATGTTGTCTTGGTGCTTAACGGTTGAACGATCCAAATTTGTGCCAATGGCAGCATACTGCAAGTTCTCG
>JAVBQM010000095.1:0-8792 GCA_031549065.1 Candidatus Gastranaerophilales bacterium
AAACGACTTTATAATGAGCTTGAAACAAACGTGAGTTTAAGGGTTGAAGACACTGAAAGTACTGATATTTTTAGAGTTTCCGGGCGCGGAGAATTGCACCTTGGAATTTTGATTGAGCAAATGCGCCGCGAGGGCTACGAATTTGCTGTTTCAAAACCTGAAGTGATTTTAAAACAAAATGGCGAAGAACTTTTAGAGCCGTACGAAAATTTAACGGTTGATGTACCCGAAGAATTTGTGGGCACGGTGATTGACAGACTGTCCGGTCGCAAAGCGCAAATGCAAGATATGCAAGCGAGCTTAAAGCGCACCACTATTGACTTTATAATTCCTGCCCGTGGCTTAATCGGTTTTAGGGGTGAATTTGTGCGTATTACAAAAGGCGAAGGGATAATGTATCATACATTCCATGATTATTTGCCCCATGCCGGCGACATTCCTAAGCAAAGAAACGGCTCCTTGATTGCCTTTGAAGAGGGTGAGGCTATAACTTATGCGCTTCACCAGTTTGAAGATCGCGGCGTGTTTTTTGTTACCCCTAAAACTAAAGTGTATAAGGGAATGGTAATCGGTGAGTGCAACAAATTGCAAGATATTGCGATAAATATTTGCAAAACAAAGAAATTAACGAATATGAGAAGCGCCACAAGTGACGTTATGGTGACACTTCAAGCACCCAAGATTATGAGCCTCGAGGATTGCCTTGAACATATTGGAGATGACGAACTTGTTGAAGTGACGCCCCAAAATGTTCGAATAAGAAAAATGAATTTGCAGAAAATTAGGGCTTGAAAACTTTATTTGGTGATAACTAGTAACCCATTTCCAGGAAAAGCGAGAGCTTGCCCTCGGTTTGGTATCTGTTAATCCAGAAGAAAAAGCGCTCTGAGAAATTTACCAATTTAGTTTCAAATTCTTCTTGCTCTTTTATAGCTTCCAAAGTTGCGATAAACTTAATATGTGAGCTATTGGAGTCGTAGCTGCGCAGTAAAAAATCCCCGCCTTCTTTCATTTTAAAGCTAAAATCAACAAAAATATAACTTTTGGCCTCTCTATCATAACGGTACGTTATCTCACTGATTTTATCAAGCGAAATAACCAGTGGTGAAAATAGCTTTGCATTTCTGTTGTAGATAATAATTCTTTTACTGTCAAGATTACACTCAATTGAAGCAGGTATTGGTACTTTTGAAAACTGGGGGTAAACAATATACGTAAGTACCAGAGCCAGCATTAATACCAGCGCAACCAATGGTGGCGAGATTGACAAAAAAAGATAATCAAGCTCAAACAAGCTATGTTCAAATATAAATACAACAACTATCATAAGCACAAGTAAAAACATGGAGCAAAGAAAAACCTTAACAAAGGCTCGCATGTCTTTTATGGCAAATGGTGATAAATTAATTTTTTGTGTTCCTTGCATATTTTAACTTTCTATGCCCAAGACCACATTGCGCACATATTGAGCAAGTTTTGGATGTCGACTTCGCTTTGTTTAATTTCTGCTTTCAATTCGTTTAATTTCGCCATGTCATTAAGCGTGCTGCCTGCCGGCATTTGAGCCCATTCAAGACCCCATTCAAACATTAGCGCGTCATCTGAAAAACTATTGTTCATATCTTCACACCCTCGTATACCTTACCTTTATGTTAACGGCTTCGAACAAGTGTTTCTTTATGGCGCGCGCGAGTTTTGTTACAAAAGTTTACCCAAATGGTGTGCTGGATGCATTATTCATTTAAATAATCTTTTACGGCAAAAATGCCTGTTAAAAATGCAATAATAGCGACAACTATAAGGATTTTTTCAACCCCGACACTTTGCGCGAAGAACCCTAAAGGTGCTAAAGTAATAGCCGCCAAACCCCAGGAAAAGCCTGCCGTTACGCCGGATGCGACACCTTTATTTTCAGGTGCAAAGCGTTGCGCCAAAACAACGGTCACAGAAACAGATAAAAATATGAAGAATCCTGTGATTACAAACACCAAAAGCCCCAAGGTTTTATGAACGTTAAACAACCATAAAAATAAAAGCGTGAGAGGTAAAATCGCCAAAAATGAAATTCTTATAAGGTCCTTTGCCCCTATTTTCTTTTCGAGTTTTGAACTTATCATTGTTGCGATTCCCGCAAAAGTGAAGAAAAGAGTTATAATTATGCCGATTTTTTCAAGCGAATAGCCCAGTTTTGTAAGTAAAAACGGCATATAGGTGCCGAAACTGATACTTACGATTGATTTTACGACTGAAATAAACGTCAAACCGCGCATTTTTGAAGAACTGAGGATTTTTCTCATAATGGCAAAGAAAGAAATTTTACTTTTGCGGAGCGATTTTAGGGGTATTTTTGGCACAGTAAAATAAAGCGAAGCTGCGACAAGAAAACCAGCCACGGTTAATGTAAAAATTGAGTGCATGCCTAATTTTTCAACTAAATATGTTGAGCAAACGGGTCCCAGGGCATAACCGATTGTGCCGGCGCCAAGAAAGAACCCCATATATTTTGTTAATTTTTTGCTGTTATGAGTGAAGGTTGAAACAAGAGTTGTAACCTGCGGGTGAAAAAGTGCGTTACCGCCCATTCCAAAGATTAGAAATAAGGTGAAAAGCCAGACGGTACTTGCTAAAACTGTTGAAGGAATAAAAAATGCGGAACAAAAAAGCCCTAAAATCATAAATATTCTATGACGGTTCTGGTCGGCAAGGAAGCCGAAAAACGGCTGCATCATTGAAGCAGTAAGGTGTCCAAGCCCGATTATGAGGCTGATTGTTGCAAGGTTAATGCCAAGTTTCTGCACAATAAAAGGGTATAAAGGCACCAAAGCTGATGCGTAGACATCTACCATGAAATGTCCACAACACAGTGCTGTTAAAGCTTTTTTGTCGGCTTGTTTTGTAATGTTTTTCATTGTTAATTGCTTTTTATTTAATAATATTAGTGTTTAAAGTGGCGCACGCCCGTGTTTATCATACAAAGCTCATATTTGTTTGCAACATCAATAACGTCCTGGTCTTTTATACTGCCTCCGGGCTGGATGATGGCTGCGATTCTGTTTGCCGCAGCGATTTCAATGTTGTCGGTTGCCGGGAAGAAGCCGTCGCTTGCAAGTACGGCATCTTTAGCCCCGTCGCAAACGCGGTTTAGCGCGATTTCAACAGAACCCACCCTGCTTGTTTGTCCGCCGCAAATACCAAGGGTTTTAAGGTCTTTTGCAACTACAATTGCGTTTGATTTTAAATGTTTCACGATTTTGAACGCGAAAATCATATCTTCGACTTGTTCGGTGGTTGGTTTCACTTTTGTCACAACGCTGAATTTATTCGGGCTTAATTCAATGTTGTCTTTTTCTTGAATTAGCGCGCCAAATGGCGTTATGCGGACTTCTTTTGAAGCAAATTTTCTATATTCTTTTAATGGTGTGTTAATTTTTACCACACGAAGATTTTTCTTGGTTTGCAAGATTTCAAGCGCACCATCTAAAAATGCCGGTGCCACAATGACCTCAAGGAACATGCTTGTTAATTTCTTCGCTAAACCCGCATCAACGCTTTGTGTGAAAGCGACTATGCCCCCAAAGGCGCTCAATGGGTCGCAATCAAGTGCTTGAAACCACGCTTCATCAAGCGTTGCGCCAAGTGCCACCCCGCAAGGGTTTGTGTGTTTGATAATAACAGCACAATTTACATCATAGAATTCGCTCGCAATATCAAGCGCGGCAGATGTGTCGATGATGTTGTTGTAAGATAATTCCTTGCCATTTAAAATTTCATAATCAAGTTTGTGGGTATCGGCCGAGTTTGAATACAAATTGGCCTTTTGGTGAGGGTTTTCGCCGTAGCGCAATTCTTGAATTTTTTCAAAATAGAAAGCTTCGGTGTCACCAAGAGCCTCAGTGTCTTCGCCTGCGGCAAAATTTTTCCCAAGTTCGTCGCAAATGGAAAAGTCGTATTTGGAAGTTGTGCTGAAAACCTTGAGTGCCAAGCGTTCACGTGTTTTTAAATCCACATTTTCAAAATCAATTCCGTAATCTTTAGGATCGCAAACAACCGTAACGTTTTCAAAGTTTTTAGCACCCGCGCGAAGAAGGCTTACGCCGCCAATGTCAATGTTTTTAATCAGAGTCGCAAGTTCAGCTTGTTTGCCTCTGTAATTTTCAAAGGGGTATAAATTTACAACAACAAGAGAGAAAGGCGCTTCCTCCAGGGTTTTTGCTTCTTCCGGTGTAGCGAGAATGTTGGCAAAAATTTTCGGATGAAGGGATTTCACCTTGCCGTCTAAAAGTTCATTAAAGCCCGTCAGGGTTGAACTTTCAATTGCGATAACCCCGTTTTCATTAAGCATAGCGCAGGTTTTACCCGTTGAAATTATCTCCCAACCCGCTTTATCAAGCTTTTTGCCTAATTCTATAATTCCTGTTTTATCAAAAACACTTATGTAAGCCCGCTTCTTGTCCATTTATTCTCCTTCTGTTCCTGAGCGACTTTGTCGCACGTCACTATCGTACGGTTTCGCGCTTTGCGCTCCACACACGGCTCACGCCTTCTACCCACCTCCACAAAAGCTGGCAACTTCAATTACATCACCCTCATCGAGTGCAGTTGCCTCGTAATCTTCTTTATAAATCACAGCACCGTTTTTTTCCACGACAAAAATTTTCGGCAACTCAATTTCCTCCAAAAGCCCCGTTAAAGTGGTGTGTTGCGTTTGAGCTTTTTTTCCGTTAAGCGTTATCTCCATAATCCCCTCTATTCGTCAGCTTCCGGATTGTACCCAAACCAATGACAGATACCGTCTTTGCAGAACCTATTCTCAAGTTCTTTCATAACTTCCCTGTTTGTTAATTCAAAGCTAACAGGCGTGATTGAAACCATGTTCTGCCTTAGTGCCGAAATATCTGTGCCGTCTTCCTCATGTTTACTTGTTAATTCTCCGGCAAGCCAGTAATAAACCTTTCCGCGAGGGTCGGTTCTTTTCTCATATTCATCCGTGAACATTTTCGTGCCGAGTTTTGTAATTTCAACTCCGAAAATGTCCTGCTCATCAAGAGCGGGCGTATTAATGTTCAAAATTGTTTTCTTTGGGAAGTTCATTTTTTCAATTTGCGGCAAGAGTTTTGCAATAAAGCTTGCTGCGACATAAAAATATTCAGGATCATGCCCCATACTTGCTAAAGATACCGCGATACTTGGATATCCTAGCATTGCGCCTTCCATAGCGCAGCTTACAGTGCCGGAATAAAGAATGTCCACACCCAAGTTTGGCCCGTGGTTTATGCCCGAAATTACAATATCAGGCTTTTCGTGTTCTTCTAAAATTGCGCTGAGAGCGATTTTAACGCAGTCGCCGGGGGTTCCTGTTGTTATCCAAACACGTTTTGCGCCGAATTTCGATTCTAATTCCTCGACTCTTAAGGGTGTATGCAAAGTGAGCGAATGCCCTGCAGCAGAACGTTCGCGGTCAGGTGCAACAACATAAACGTCGTGCTCTTTGCTTAGGACTTCCATAAGAGCCCTTATGCCCGTAGCAGCTATTCCGTCGTCATTAGAAATTAAAATTTTCATGTTTGAGTCCTTTATTGGTAGAAATATTATACATAAAGTGAGGCGATTTGCCAAATTTGAGCCGATGTAATAAAATAAAAAAAAGAAAAAAAGAAGGAGAGCAAAATGGCAAGAATAGTAAGACCAAGTTGGGCAATCAGATGTTCGGTTTCAGGCTGCAAAGAACTTTTTGAAATTGTTAAATTAGAAGAAGGCAAACAGCAAGAAGTAATCTGCCCGAGCTGTGGTGAACACTACCTTTACCCTCCTTTGGCTACTGATAGAGAAGACTAGAGGGCGTAAGCCGGTGCTTGAGCACTACGACGGTGACGTGCGACAAAGTCGCTCGGGAACTATGCAGAAACTCTATTATCCCTATAGCGAGTATTTGCGCGAAATTTTCGGGCAAAAGGTCTACAAGCTTTCAATTGATGCGGGCTTTTCTTGCCCTAACCGTGACGGAACGATTTCTCTTGACGGCTGTATTTTTTGCGACGATTCGGGCAGCTTTGCTCAAACCCATTCAACCATGCTGAGTGTTGAAGACCAGGTAAAAACAGGGATTGAAATTCTTCCAAAGCGCCTCAAGGCACAAAAATTTATTGCCTACTTTCAGGCATTTTCAAATACTTATAAACCCGTTGAAGAGCTTGCTATGTTTTATAAAGCAGCTTTTTGCGACGAACGTGTTGTTGGAATTTCAATCGGCACAAGACCTGACTGCATTGATGAAAAAAAGACAGAATTGATTGCGGGGCTTAAGTTTCCCCAGCTTGAATTTGGGCTTCAAACTATTCACAACGATACACTTAAGCTTATAAACCGCGGGCATGATTATGAAACCTTTGAAAAAGCCTATACGCTTGCGAAGTCTTGCGGCATTAAAGTTTGCGCGCATATTATTCTTGGCCTTCCGGGTGAAACTCGCGCTATGATGAAATCAACCGTGCAAACCCTTGCAGATTTAAAGGTAGATGGGATAAAATTCCACGTTCTTACCGTACTTGAAGGGTCAAAATTAAGCCAGGTTGAGCCTCGACCAGAGATTATGAGCGAACTTGATTATTGCGAACTGGTGTGCGATATGCTTGAAATTCTTCCGCCGACTACAACGATTCACCGTCTTGCCGGAAGCGGTCTAAGTTCTACCACAATAGTTCCTTCTTGGGTTAAACATAAATTTCATACCCTGAATTTAATAGATAAAATCTTGCAAGATAGAAAAAGCCATCAAGGCATAAAGTATAAAGCCTAAACTCGTCTTTCCAGCACTCTCATTTGCGCGGCGTAAAATTTTGCTTCTGCTTGAAGATTGTTTTTCTGTGCAAGCTCGTATGCAAACTTAGCATAGTTTGGTTCTTGCGGCATCATAAGGTAAGCCTCTTTTGCGTATAAAAACGCGTCAGCGCTTCTATCTGCTAAATCAAATGCACGTGCCAGTTGAAAATAATATTTTGCATTGTTCGGTTCAAGAGAAATTGCAGTTTTAATTCTTCGAATAGCATCAAGCGGGCGTCCTGCGTCATTTAAAACCAAGCCTGCAAAATAATAAGACTCTGCAGCGTTAATGTCAACCGCGATAAGACTTTCAAGCTCTCCAAGTGCTTTATCATATTCCTTTTGGCGATAATAAATCCTTGCTAATGAATTATAAGAGCAAAGCGCCCTTGGGTGGGTGGCTTTAAGGCTTGTTGCGAGCGCATGGGCGCGGTCATATTCCTTGGCGTCAACCAATAAATCAATCAATTCCCCTGTAAATTCAACAGAATTGGGGTAAATTTCAAGCGCCTGTTCATAAGTCTGAATTGCTTTTTTTGTGTCAGCAAGTTCTTTGTAAATTCTGCCTAAAGCGCTCAACCGTATGGGGTTTTTGCCCTGTTCTTCGCATGAAGTTTCAAGCGCTTTTTTTGCAAAAATCACATTACCTTGTTCAAGTTTGATAACATTTTGCAACACAAGCACATCTGCGCAGATGTGCGACCCTTTGCTTATTTGTTCAAGATTCAAAAGCGCATTTTCGAAATTTTTGTTCTGGTGATTTATGGTTGCAAGAAAATAGAACCTTTCATCTGCCTTCAAGTGGTTATTTGTACCCAATTCAATTGATTTTCTTACACAAACCTCGGCTTCTTTAAGCCAGCCCAGTTCAGCGTAAGCCTTTGCAAGTTCGAAATAACAGGTAGAATTGTTCGGTTCTTTTTTAACCGCTTTTAAAAAATTTGTTACAGCACAAGAAAAGTTTCCATTCAAGCTTTCCATTAAACCCATATAATAAAAAGCTTTGTGGTTGTCTTCTTTTTGTATAATTTGTCGAAACAGCTCTTTTGCGGTGTCATAATTATGCCCGTCAAAGTTGATTACAGCTAAATCGAATTTAGCTTGAAAATTATTCGGCTCATTTTGAATAATTTTTTCAAGAAGTTGTTTTTTATTTCGAATATCACAAAGCGACATTATATAAAGAATTTCCGGGTTCTCATACGCCTCTTTGTCGATAATTTTATATAAATCGCTTATTTCTTCAAATTTTTTAAGTTCGTACAAAATCTTGAAATAACGGATGTAATTTTCAACCTCGGGTGAATTTTTGCACAGTTCGCGAACTAAACCAAGCGCCAAATCGAACTCTTTTTGAATAAAATAAATTTCACAAAGCCCGAAAAGCGAGTGGGCATGCGTCTTATTGAGCTCCAGCGCTTTTTCGTACTGTTCAATCGCGCGGTCGTAGTTTTTTAAAATAAAATAAAGGTCACCGATTTGCGAGATAACTTCAACGGCGCCGTCTTTAATATCGTCACAACCCAGAGCTTTATAAAGCATTTCAATAGCTTCTTTGTAAAGTTTCGAATTTTTTAGTTCAAACGACTGCCTGATATAGTCGTGGGAAGATTCCTCAACTAAATTTTGTTCCGCATCTTTCATATGTTTATTGTATCATCAAGTGAGGAGTTAGTGCAAACGAGAGAGGACTTTGTCGCCAATTATGTCAATTGTTGAAAAAATCAATAAAATAAGCACAACAATGGATGCCCTGCTCGATTTTGTTGCGCAGGACGATTTTATCGCGGCGGATTTTGAAAAGTTTTTAGAGAAAAATAACGTTGAGCTTCAAACTCAAGCCCAGCTTACAAAAGTTGTTATGTTTTACGCGCTTGAGTGCCATTTAGAAGACGGCACGAGGGTAATTGACAGGTTCAACAAGGGCGACAAGAAAGTTTTAAAGAGTTTCCGTGAAAATTACAAATCCGTTT
>JAVBQM010000059.1:0-4547 GCA_031549065.1 Candidatus Gastranaerophilales bacterium
ATCACCCGACATTGTTTATTTTGAAGGGATTGCAACCAAAGAAGGGCTTGATTTCTTCACATCTCTTACGCTGAAAAACAAAACTCTCATCACGGAATTTCTGGCTGATAACATGGACGACTTAAGGAAGAAGTTCTCTTACCCTGAATTTTCAACGTTTAAATCTGTTTTAAATTGCCTCATTTTTATACACAATCAAAACAGTATTGAAATTTTTGACCGCGAAAGTTTAAGGAAATATTTGCCGTGAACTTTTTTATTACGGCAACAGACACAAATGTCGGCAAAACTTTTGTCGGGGCGCGCCTTGTAAGCGCTTTGGGTGGCAGCGTTGCATATTTTAAACCGTTTCAAAGCGGGGTGGAAGATGGCGTTTTGAGCGATGTTGAAACTGTTTCGAAACTTAACCCCGATGTTGCAATAAAAAATTCTTATGTGACCAAAACCCCCGCAACGCCCGCTTTATCCGCCGAAATCGAGGACGTTGAAATCAGCCTTCAAAAAGTTGTCGAAGATTATAAAGCCCTTGAAGCGCAGTATGGCAGGGTTATCGTCGAAGGTTCGGGCGGCTTGTTTGTGCCTGCTGGTAATTCTTCAAATGACGCCTGCGGCGGGTTTTTGATGTCAGATGTAATCTTGGCGCTTCAATTACCCGTAATTATTGTTGCAAGACCTGATTTGGGTACAATTAACCATACTTTATTAACTCTTTTTGCGGCGGAAAAATTGGGCATAAAAATTCTTGCTGTTGTGATTTCAAATTACCCCAATGGCAGCAAAGACCCCGTTATAACAACCGCCAAAACCTATATCGAACAGTTTTCGAGCGTGCGCGTGTTTGAACTTTTTAAAGACAGCAACGAATTTGCGCCCGAATTATTATCCGTGTTAAAATAATACCCATGGTTGTAAAAATAAACGCTGCAACGGTTGTGGGGCTGGACGCTTACGAAATTGAAACAGAAGTCGATGTTGTCAATTCGCTTCCGGGCGTTGTGATTGTCGGTTTGCCCGATACAGCTGTGAACGAGGCCAAAGAGCGCATCAGGCTTGCGATTAAGAACTCCGGCTTTTCGTTTCCGCAAACAAAGGTTGTCGTAAATTTAGCGCCCGCGGACCTTAAAAAAGAAGGTACGGGTTTTGACCTTGCAATGGCAATCGGGGTTTTAGCCAAAAGCGGTGCAATAAAAAATGCGGCGGATGAAAAAACCTGTTTTATAGGAGAACTCTCGCTCGATGGCGCTATTCGGCCTGTGGCAGGCGTTTTGCCCATAGTTTATTCTATTAAAAAAGCAGGCATTAAAAAAGTTATTTTGCCTTTTGACAATTTGTGCGAAGCGAGTTTTATAGATGATGTTGAAATTCTCGGCGCCAAAAATTTATCGCAAGTGGTGAATTACCTTAACGGCGAAGGTTCCCTAGAACAAACAAAACAAAGCGTAGAAGATTATTTAAGTTCGAGAACAAATGAAAAAGAGTTTGAACACGATTTTCAAAGCATAAAAGGTCAGGTTGCGGCGAAAAAGGCGCTTGAAATTGCTGCCGCGGGCGCTCATAATGTTTTAATGTGCGGCACCCCGGGGAGCGGTAAAACCTTGCTTTCAAAGGCTTTTCCTTCAATCTTGCCGCCGTTAACGAAAGATGAAGCAATTGAACTTACAAAAATTTATTCGGTTTCAGGGTTGTTGGACGCCAAAAACCCGCTCATAGCTTCAAGACCCTTTCGCTCGCCTCACCACAGCGCAAGCGCAGTGGGCATTATAGGCGGGGGCTCAAACCCCAAGCCGGGTGAAATTACTCTGGCGCATCGCGGCGTTTTGTTTTTGGACGAGATGGTTGAATTCCCGCGTCAGGTACTCGAAGTCTTAAGGCAACCGCTGGAAGATAGCGAAGTCACCATTTCTCGCGCGTCCTCAAGCGTCAAATATCCTGCGAATTTTATTTTACTTGCTGCGATGAACCCTTGCCCCTGTGGCTTTTTAGGGGATAACAAGAAAAATTGCACCTGTAATGAATTTCAAATTAAGCGCTATCGCTCAAAACTTTCAGGTCCGCTTTTAGATAGAATTGATATTCAAATTGACGTTCCGCGCCTTAGCGAAGAAGAGCTTCTGGCTTCAAAAGAGGGTAACGAGCCTTCAAGTGAAATCAGAAAAAGGGTGATAAAAGCGCGCCAAATCCAGCTTGAGCGCTATGGTAAGGCTGGCGCTGTTGCGGGCGCCAAAATTTATACAAATTCCGAACTCACCCCGAAGCTGATTAATAAATTTTGTAAAATTGACGAACCCACAAAGGCCATGCTTAAGGGTGCCATTAACCAATTTAACCTTTCAGCGCGCGCTTATGACAGGATTTTAAAAATCTCGCGCACAATTGCGGATTTAGAAGGCGCACAGGAAATCTTGGCACAACACGTTGCCCAAGCACTCCAGTTTAGGGGTTTATAGATCCCCTGTAGGGTGGTTTTTACCTCACAATTCTTTGCTCAACGCTTTCGCCGATATGTGAACCGATTTCTTTTCTTAAGAAACTATATTTAGGGTAATAAAGCTCGGGGTTTTCCTTTGCAGCCCCGATTAAATCAGACAAGCGCACAAAAATGGCAGCCAATTGCGGGTCAAATTGTGTGCCCGAACACCTTTGAACCTCTTCTATTGCAACTGAATGCTCAAGCGCTTTTCTATAAGCGCGCGTTGAAGTCATAGCATCATATGTATCAGCGAGCGCGATAACCCTTGCAGTCAGCGGGATTTCTTCACCAGCCAACCCGTCAGGGTAACCGTTTCCATCCCAGCGCTCGTGGTGAGTTTTGAGCCAAGTGGAAATTCCTTGTAAGCCCTTGATGTTTGCAATTAATTTTTCAGAGTTTTCAGGGTGGGCTTTCATTACGTCGAACTCTTCATCGGTGAGCCTTCCGGGTTTGCAAAGAATTTTTTGCGGAATTGCAATTTTGCCGATGTCGTGCAAAAGTCCTGCAGTTTCAATTTCCTCAAGTTGTTTGTCACTCAAATTAAGTTCGTTTGCCAAAATTAAAGAATAGAGCGTTACACGAAGCGAATGTCCGTGAGTGTAGGGGTCTTTGGAGTCTAGTGCAGATGAAATAGAGCTGATTGTTTTATAAAAAAGGTCTCTTAAATCAGTTAAGATCATGGCTTTTGAGGCCATTAAGTCAAATTTTTCAATACCGTCTTTAACAATTTTGTGGAGTTCTTCTGGCATATAAGGCTTTAGAATATACTGATAAAGCCCGCATTTGTTAACTGCATCGGTCAAAATTTCAATGTCGCTAAAACCTGTTAAAAGGATTTTAATAATCGTAGGCGCCATTTTATTGGCGTGTTCAAGAAATTCGGTACCTTCCATCTCCGGCATTTTGTGGTCAGAGATAATCATTGAAATATTATCAACGTTCTGGTCAAGCACCAACAGGCCTTCACGACCATTTTTCGCAGTTAAAATGTTATATTCGCCCCTTAAAGTCCTTCTTAAAAGTTGCAAATTGTGCTCTTCGTCATCCACGATTAAAATCGTGTGTTTCGTTTTTTTCAGATTGCCAATGAGCATTTCATCAATGCTGCTCATAAACAAGTCGCTATCACGATTTAGCATTAGTCCTTTACTTTCAAAACTGCGCACTATTCTATTTACTTAAACGGCATAAATCCCAAATACTTTAATGTTTTTAGAATTTTTCCTACCAATGCTGTAACGTTTTTTCACAACTCAAAGCAATTTTTATGAAAAAAATGTTTTTAATTAGTTAAGGGGCGGGAGCATGCATAAATTTATTGTTAAAATTTTGAGGATTATATTGGGTTTCCAACAGGCTTGCCACGCTAAAAAACAGGCCAAGCTCGGGCTTGATAAAAATACTTTGAGTTTTAACAATGGCAGTTCAAAAATGCATATGAACGGGCATGAAAGCATGACATTGAATTCAAAATTTCGCGATGAAAGACGCGAAATAGACAAACAAATTCGCGATATTGTGAAGAAAAACATTAAAACGCCCGAACGTTTGCTCGAATTTATTGAACAAAATGGCACGAAAGTTCACAAGGTTAAATTTGCCGATAAACTTTTGCGTTTTGTTGGCGAAGAAGAAGGCTTTATTCTTCCGCGCAAAGGCTTTGAAGCTCTTTGTTTGAACCTTGCCCTAGAAAGTAAATTTTCTTTTAAAACCAAAGAAATGTTTGTTTTGAGGGATTTACCTATAAATGTTTATGTTATGTCGCACCAGTTCCACAAATGGTTTGGGTTTATAATGAATCTTCCCGGTTTTGATGCGCGCGCGGTTGAGCTTTTCAGGGAGGTTTGTGAAAATAATTATCGGGCGCCGAAAAATTTAAAATATTCAGATATTATGTCACTCAAGGAGGCTTTAAGGCGAGACATTGAAGCGATTGATTTTGTGGTTAACCTTTCAAAGGAAAATGAAAAATCGCAAGAGGCACTTGAAAGTATTAAAAATGGCGCAGGAGCCAAGATTTAGTCTGATTTGCGTATAGTAAAATCCAGCGCGGCCGTTTATACTGTTTAAATGGTTT
>JAVBQM010000124.1:0-8927 GCA_031549065.1 Candidatus Gastranaerophilales bacterium
AAAACGACGATTTTAAAGCCTTGGTAGAAGAAATTGCAAAAGCAGTTTTAGCCGGTAACCCGAGTGATGTTGCCGCTTTAAGCGCCGCCAAAACATCATCAGGTATGGTTGTTGAAGAATACATCAAAGAATCGATCGCAAAAATCGGTGAAAAAATTACAGTTCGCAGATTTATTCGCTACGCTGGCAGCGGCTGTGTAAGCACTTATATCCACAACGGTAAAATCGGTGTTTTGCTTGAAACCGAGTGCCTTGGCGGCTCTGAATGCTGCGGCGGCGACAGCATGACAAAAGATATCTGCCTTCATATCGCTTCAAATGCTCCCGAGTTTGTCTCAAGAGCGCAAATTCCTCAAAGCGTAATCGATGAAGAGACAAGAATTGAAATGGGCAAAGAAGATCTTGCTAAAAAACCTGAAGATATCAGAGCAAAAATTGTTGAAGGGCGTGTTAATAAACTTATGGCTCAAAGATGCCTTCTTGAACAGCCTTTTGTTAAAAACCCGGATTTAACAATCGAAAAACTGGTTGAAGGCAAAGCAAAAATCGTCCGCTTTGAAAGATATGTTCTTGGCGAAGGCTTAGAAAAGCGCGAAGAAAACTTTGCTGATGAAGTTATGAACCAAATTAAAGGTTAAACATTAACGAAATATAAATTGAAACCCGAGGTTTTGGCTTCGGGTTTTTTAATTTAATAGATTCTTCTATTTTTCAAAGTCATACGCAGCATTCTTCTGGCTTCTTCAGAACTTATTTTCTTTGCAGCCCTTAGAATGTCAAAAACATTACGCCTCTTCTCAAATTTCGCATCTTTCTCATTGAAACGAAAATACATTATGGTAGCACTCCTTGCCTTAAGCATACTCTATCGTCTTGATTGTTATCGGTACACTTTAAAAAAACTTGAACTTAGTTAACAATCTGTTACATTTGGGTAATATTTTAAGACCACATCGCATCCGGCATATGGCGCTCAAGGTACCAAATTTCAACACCGTCATATTTGCCGTCTTGAGGCATTGCTGCTTTTAGACCTATATCAGCACCGATTGCAACAATGGGGACATTCAATTGTAGTGCAGCTTCTTTTAATATTTCATAGCCATGGATAATATCTTCACGCGTGGTTTGGGGGCCAAAATGGGTATTAGAAATAAGGCCGGAAAACTTTTTCCAGGGTTTTTTATTTAGCCCGTGTGCGAAATGATAATATTCAATGATATTTTCGACATTAGATGTTTCAAACTTCGAAGTGTTTACTACAAGATAAATTTTAAGGTTTTTTTCATCTTCAACGCCCGTTAAAATATCAAGTATATCAAGGCCTGAAGCACCATAGCCGACATCGATAATAATATTTCCTTCACGCGAAAGGCAATTTACTTGTTCACCGGTTACGATTCCACCCGCTTCACCCAATCCAAAATAATCTCTTTGGGCAATAATATCAACCCCTTGGGCTTCAAGGCGGGGTATAATCGGTCGCAAGCAATACGCAGGTTCAACACTGTCAAGGTCAACCAAAATAATTTTTTCACCTTTCTTTGCAAAATGAATTGCGCGATTTAAGGCATTTTCACTCTTGCCGCTCGCATAAGCGCCGCAAAAAACCTCGACAAATCTTTCTGTTTTGCCTGACTGCATGCCGTCTTGTGAATTATTTTGCATTTTATTAGTCCATTCCCTTTTCGTAAGTCTCCAGAAGGGCGTTAACTTCGGGCAAAATCGCTTTAAAAACATTCACAATGCCGGGATCAAGTTGGCTGCCTGCAATTTCATTCAAAGCTGCTGCTGCTTCATCATAGTCTTTGGCGCCCCTGTAGGCCCTTTCTGAAACCATACCATCGTAAGCATCTGCCACCGCAATTATTCTCGCGCCAAGGGGGATTTCTTCACCCTTTAGACCCTGAGGATAGCCGCTGCCGTCATAGCGTTCATGATGATACCTTACAATTTCAATTACCTCACCCAATTGTTTAATGTCTTCAAGAATTTTAATACTGTGCGCAACATGTTTTTTGATTTCTTCATACTCTTCAGGGGTCAATTGGTCGGTTTTGTGCATAATATCTTCAGCTACACCAATCATGCCGATATCATGCAAAAGGCCGGCGAGTTCAATCCTGCCAACTTCACTGGTACTTAAATTCATTGCCTGAGCAATTTTTGCGGAATAAAAACTTACACGCTTGCTTCTGCCTAAAGTATGAGTGTCTTTGGCATCTAACGCTTCGATAATAGCTTTAATAGTGCCTGAGAAAAGCTCCTTAAGGTCTGCAATAAGTCTGTCATTATCCATTTTTAATTGGTAATATTCAAGACAAGTTTGGGTAACGTGTAAAAGTTCGTCCGGTGAGTATGGCTTTTTAACATAACGATAAATTTTTGCCTGGTTAATCGCATCAATTAGAATTTTTGCATCAGAATAGGCTGTTACGAGAATTTTTACAACTGTTGCATTTATTGCATTTGTACGCCTTAAAAATTCAACCCCGTCCATTTCAGGCATTTTGTGGTCAGAGAGAATCAATGCAAAATCGTTTCTTTCTTCAAGAATCTTCAAAGCCTCAAGCGGTGAACCCGATTTTACAACGTCGTAATCGTGACGCAAGGTTCTGTATAAAAGCGCAAGGTTGTCGGGCTCATCATCAACAATCAGGACTTTATATTTTTTATCTTCGCTCATTTATTTTTTTCCTTCAGCTGTTCTGTGCTTTTGGGTAATGGGCAAAGTAAAACGAAAAGCTGTTCCCTTGCCGACTTCGCTTGCAACACTTATTGTGCCGCCATGGCTTGTGATTACCTTATAAACAATAGACATACCAAGCCCCGTGCCCTCGCCGACAGGTTTTGTGGTATAAAACGGGTCGAAAACTTTTTTAAGGTTTTCCTGGCTTATACCGACACCGGTATCCCTAAATTCGACAACAACATTTCTTGAAGTGTCGGTTTGCCTGAATACATTTATTGTGATAGTTCCCTTTTCTTTAATCGCATGAATAGAGTTATCGAGAATATTCATAAACACCTGGTTCAATTGACCGCCATAGGCTTCAATTTTCGGAGTGTTCGGGTTATAGTTTCTCACGATTTCCACTTTATTTTTAAATTTATTCGTAAGAATGTTTAAAGTTGTGTCAATTTCTTTTGGTATGTCAAATTCCGTAAATACCATTTCATCAAGCCTTGAGAAGTTTTTAAGGTCAAGAACAATATTTTTTGTACGTTCCGCGCCTTCTTTACAGCTTTGAATAAGGTCGTGAACGTCTGTTTTGATAAATTCGTAATCAATTTCTTCTTCAAACTTTTTGATATCCGTTAAGCCGTCTGCCAAAAGCCAGCCTTCCGCATTCTTGTACATATCAATAAGGGCAAACAGATTATTGGCATAATTTTCAAGGTGAATTACGTTTCCATAGATAAAGTTAACAGGGTTATTGATTTCATGGGCAATACCCGCGACAAGTTCGCCAAGCGAGCGCATTTTTTCCGAGTGAACAAGCATACCTTGAGCCTCTTGCATTTTACGGTTACTTTCTTCAAGCGTTGTAGTGGTTTTTTGAAGCGCAAGTGTACGTTCACGCACCCTTTGCTCCAAAGATTCATAAAGTTTATAAAGCTGCGAGGCCATTTCGTTATAAGATTCTGCAATTCTGTTAATTTCCTTAAACATTGTTTTTTGAATTCTGTATTTGAAATTTCCCTTGCTAAAAGCGTGAATACCCACAGCCAGCTTATCAAACGGCTTTTTCAAAACCCCGCCCATTAAATAAACAAGGAAGATAGCAAGAATAATCGCCAGAACGCCAACTATTCGCATTGCAAGAATAAAGTTTTCAGCTTCTTTCCTTTGGGCAATCCCTGATGTAAAACCGAGTTTGAGGGTATGGTTTGAAACTTTTTCCGATATTTCTGTAACATTTCCATCCAGATTTGAACTGTTAACAACCCATTGGTTTGTATTTGTTTCCGTTGGCTTTTTGACAAAGCCGTCAATAATTTTCTTATCTTCTTTATTGGTAGTCCAATCAACAAGACCCTCGTTATTTAAAGCGTAAGCATAAATAAGGCTTCCGTCTTTAACCATAGTGCTTGTGAACTCATCGAAATTGGTATAGGATTTATCTTTAACAGCCTCTTTATATTCCCTTATAATACGTCCGGCATAAGTGCTGTTAAGCTTCTTCAGGTTTTCCTGGTTCGTACCCGACAAAACTTTGACCCTGGCGCTAATAAAGCAAATGAGGGCAATAATTATAACCGAAACTAAAATACTTGTTGCAACCGAAAAGTAAGTGCTGATACCTATGTTAAATTTGTCAAACAAACTTGGTTTTTGGCTATCTTCAGTCATTAACATCCTCCAACTCGACGCCATCATCTGAAAAAATACTTTGAATATTGCCGTCATCATCCGTTTTTAATTGCTGTGTTTTTTTTCTTTTCTTTTTGTTGCGTACTTGTTTTTTATCAAGAATTCTGCCCGCCATATAAGCTATAACTCCAAGACAAAGGGCAAAAGGAATGGCCATTTTTAGCATATGGACTACCAACTCTACGCCAAGTTCCATACCGCACACAAGATGACCGCTTAGCATTGCCAACATACAAAAAGCCAGAAAGGCAGATGCACCGACCAGTTTCGCAAATTTTCTTCTGTAGGGTGATTTATCCATTGTCACTTCTTTTGTTTTCCTCTTCGGTTAGGGCTTTAAAGGTGTACTGCACAATGGCAATTCTGTCGATACTTTTAATGTTTGTAAAACGGGCAGATGTAACAAAACTCCCATTTTCGAAATTGGTACGAATCGCCTGAACACTGCAATTGATTTCAGCATTATTCGTAAGTTTTATTAAAACAGGGTATTCCACGCCCACTGCTAATTCAAAATTCGAAGCCAAACGCGCACCGCCAGCGGAAATATCAAGGGTTTTTATTACGGCATTCGGCTGATCTAAGAACTCAATTTGACTGTTTGTCTCAATGCGAGAATATTCACGTCTTTGAATGTTCTTATGCCCCTCTGGTGCTCTAAGTACTAAATTTTCAGTGTTCCTTGAGATAATTTCGGTCGTAAAATAAATCAAACCTTCATTTGTCATACCAAAAATTTCAACCGTGTCACCTTTTTTATAAGAAGCCATTTCGCTCTTGCCAAGATATTTCAAAGCTGCGCCGAAGGTGCGTTCGTCAATTTTTTGTAAGTCAATAGATGTCGCATTCTCGACTTGCTCGGGTATTATTTTGAAATCTTTTCCGCTTTCCAAAATAAAATTCATTTTAAACTCCAAACTTACAAAGTAACACTAGCACCTGCTCCGATGTTCACCTTAATTGTACCTATAGAGCGTGCTTTAACGTTATTTGTTACCTCATTATACGACATGATTGCAATTTGAGGGTAAGTTCGCTCAATTAAGCGTCTAAAAATCATCCTTATGGGTGAAGAGCAAAGAATGACGGGCTGATTGCCGGTTGCATTAATGGCTTTTTCAAATTCATAATTCAGGCTGTCCATTAAGCGTTTAACAAAATCCGGGTCGAGCGTCAGGCTTTCTCCGTCTGGGTTAATTCCTTGCGCGATGTGCTGTTCGACGTCCTGCGCAATTGTTATTGCCAAAAGTTCGTTTGTATCGGAAAGGTTTTGCTTACAGATGTTTCTTGCAAGTGCAAGGCGGCACTGTTCTGTCAGGAAGTTGTGATTCCTATTGACGCGTGATTGCAGACTCACTGTTTCTAAAATTGTTTTCAGGTCGCGGATTGAAACTTTTTCACGAAGCAGGCTTTGAATAACTTGTTGAACATCCGCCGTTGTGATTTCTTTCATCAAATCGTTAACATAAGCGTCTGAAACCTCTTTTTTGAGGTTATCTATGAGCTGTTGAATATCGCTTCTTGTAAGGATTTCACTTGAATTTTTGCGAATAATTTCAGTCAGGTGAGTTGAAATAACGGCAGAAGCGGAAACGACCGTATACCCTACGGTTTCGGCATATTCTTTGTCTTTTTCTTCAATCCAGATAGCGGGCAAGTTAAACGCAGGCTCAATTGCCTTAATGCCTATAATATTAGGGTTGTCTGCCCCGCCCATTGAATTCATAGCCAGAAAACGTTCCGGATAAACATCACCAATTTCAATCGGCACGCCTTTAAGTTTAACCTGATAAGCGTTTGGAGCGAGTTGCAAGTTGTCGCGAACGCGAATTGAAGGAAGCACAATTCCTAAATCGAGCGCAGTTTGACGACGAATTTGGGCAATCCTGTCTAATAAGTCACCGCCCTTTTCAACATCAAGCAAACTTACAAGCCTGTAACCGATTTCAATTTCAAGTGTTTCAACATTCAAAAGTTCCATAACGCTTTCGCGTGTGGCTTTTTTACGTTTTTTAGCAATTTGTTGTGTCTTTTCACCCTCAATTTGGGCTTGTTCTTGCGCTATTTCTTTGGCTTTTATGTCTTTATGTTTATACCAGCCATAACCACCCAAAGAGGCGCTTACAAGCAAGAACGGTATTGTCGGCATACCGGGAATTAAACCCAGGAAGCAGAGCATACCTGAAACCAGCCACATAACTTTAGGGCTTGAGAACATTTCAAGACCGATATCTTGTGAAAGAGAATTGTCGCTTCCTGATGTACGGCTGATAATCAAACCTGTTGCGGTTGAAATAATAAGGGCAGGAATTTGGGTAACAAGACCGTCGCCCACTGTCAAAATCGTATAAGTCGAAAGCGCCTGCACGGGCTGCATTTTAAGTTGGATAACACCTATAATCAAACCACCGACTATGTTCACGGTAGTGATGATGATACCTGCCATGGCATCACCCTTAACGAACTTCGAGGCACCGTCCATAGTACCGTAAAAATCCGCTTCCCGTTCAAGTTTTTTGCGCCTTGCTTTTGCCTGTTTCTCGTCAATTAACCCGGAGTTTAAATCCGCGTCAATTGAAAGCTGTTTACCTGGCATAGAATCCAAGGTAAAACGTGCGCTTACCTCGGCAACGCGGCCTGCACCACCTGTGATTACCATAAAGTTAATGATGACAAGGATTATAAAGATTACAAAACCGACAACGTAATTCCCCCCGATGACAAATTCACCGAAACTTTGAATAACATCGCCCGCGTGAGCTTCAAGCAAAATCAACCTTGTTGCCGCAACGTTTAAACCAAGACGGAACAGGGTTGCCATAAGGATAATGGTAGGAAAAGAGGAATATTCAAGCGGCTCTCTTGTGTATAAGCAAACTAAAAGCACTAAAACCGCCAACGAAATATTGAGCGTCAATAAAACGTCCAAAAGCTGTGAAGGAATTGGTAAAACCATCATAAGCACTATGACAACCAGGCCGATTGCCAAAACAATATCGTTATTTTTTAATAACTTAGCCAGCATCCCCATTGAAAAGCTTCACTATCCTCTTTATGTCCCCTTGCTTTTGTAAACGTAGCTGAGAACCTCAGCAACGGCTACATAGAGCTCTGCTGGTATTATACCATTTATCGGCACTAATTTGTACAAACTTCGTGCAAGCGGTTTATTTTCGATTATAGGAACATTGTTATTTTTAGCAACTTCACGTATCTTGAACGCAATAAAATCAACTCCTTTGGCCACAACGGTGGGCACAGGATTTGTCGCCTGATCATACTTCAGCGCGACCGCGTAATGTGTCGGATTTGTTACAACAACATCCGCGTTCGGGATTGCGCTCATCATTTTTTGCTGTGCAAATTTCATTTGAATAGAACGGATTTTACCCTTAATAGCGGGGTCCCCTTCTATATTCTTCCACTCGTCCTTTATCTCTTGTTTGCTCATTTTAATGGATTTATTAAACTCATAAGCCTGATATTGCTTGTCGATAATGCCGATTATAATCATAACCACACAAACACCCACAAGAATTTCCATAATAACCGACCCTAAAACCGCGAGCGAGGTATCAAGATTGGCACCCAAAAGCGCGAAAAGTTCATCTTTTCGCTTTAAAATAATATTAAAACCCACCATAAAAACAACCGCGAGTTTTGCAAGTGATTTGGCAAGTTCCATAATGGTTTTTGGCGCAAAAGGGTTTAATTTTTGGCCAAGTGTTTTAAGCGCTTGTGCCGGGCTAAGTTTATCAAACTTGGGTTTAAGCACTTCTTTGGCAAAAACATTTCCGATTTCAAGCTTCTTAACAAGGAAGGCGCCAATAAGTAAAATCACAAAAAACGGCATAAGTATTGCACCAAGCATATAAGCATAAGGGGTAAAAATGCTTATAGGGTCAGAAGGAATATGGCCTGGATTTAAGCTTGTAAAAGTGGTGTATGAGAGTCCGCGGAGTTGTTCAAAAATTTTAGGAGAAAAAGCATAAAATGCGCCCACGCCAATTGCAAGCATAAGCGAAGAGGTAAAGTCCTGGCTTTTTGCAATATTCCCCTTGTCCTTTTCCTTCTCGCGCCTTCGGGGCGTCGCCTCTTCTGTCTTTTCGTTAGCCAATTAAATTATTCCGTTTTTTGTCCTTCAATCGTGCCCACCTTATTGTCCGGTTTGGTGAGTACTTTATCAAAATTAAGTTTTAATCTTGGAGCCTCTTCCGGCTCGGCGTGGCCTAAAATTCTTTCAATTGCAGTTTTCAGGTTGCCTAAATCTTCATATTTTTTCAAAACGCCGTCCATTGCAATTGAAACCTCTCCGGTTTCTTCGCTAATTACAATACAGGCACACTCGGAAGCCTCACTCACGCCAATTGCGGCCCTATGGCGCGTACCATAACGCCAGCTTAATTTTGGGTCTTCGGTCAGGGGCAATAAAACGCCTGCGGAGAGAATTTTGTCTTCCAAAATTACCACCGCGCCGTCATGCAGAGGCGTTTTCGGGTGGAAGATTTTAAACAAAAGTTCTTTTGAAATATCAGCCTTAATTTTTGTACCG
>JAVBQM010000096.1:0-9697 GCA_031549065.1 Candidatus Gastranaerophilales bacterium
AAAATGTGCCGAATGCGGCTGTGCGATAACTTCAGAAATCAAAAAGGGTAAGTACATATATTATCGCTGCACAGGCTATGACAAAACCTGTTCGCAGAAGAAAATATACATTAGGGAAGAAGAGCTTGTAAAACAGTTTGATGAGGCCTTGAAAGCCGTTTCTCTGAACGAAACACACTTTGAATATATCAAAAGAGGCTTGAAAGAAAGTTTGCAAGAAAAAAACGAATTCAGCGAAGAAAGGCTTGCAAATTTACTAAATCAACAAAAGAAAATCAGGGGCAGATTAGACAAACTTTATACTGATAAACTTGACGGCGTGATTGACAATGATTTTTGGCTTGAAAAGAAAACTCAATGGCTAAACGAAAGCGAAGAAATTTCAAATCTTATTAACGCCTTTTCCAAAGCTGACAAAAAATACTACGATGAAGGTGTCAAAATTTTAGAACTCCTTAAAGATGCTTATAATGTGTATTCCAAGCAAAACAATCAAGAAAGGCGAAAGATGCTCAAATTTTTAGTTTCGAACTGCGCTTTGAAGGATAAAATTTTAAGCTATGACTACAATACACCATTCTCGTACTTCGTAGATTTTACACATTGTAAAGAAAAATACCTCGGATGTGATTCGAACACATGACCTACTGCTTAGAAGGCAGTTGCTCTATCCAGCTGAGCTACCGAGGCATAAATTATTCTGTTTTCAATTCCTCAGGCTCAGCTGGATTTTTGCAGACTTCGCCGCATATCTTCGCTGCGCTCATATAGTGAGCTACCGAGGCATAAATAAGCATAGAGCTTAACAAAAATATACCTTATAAAGCCGCACAGTCAAGCTTATTGTGTTATAATCTTCGAATTAGAATCGGTTTGAGGATGAAGATGGCTGGAATCATAGACGGTAAGAAGGTTAGCGCAGAGCTTTTAGAGGAAATTAAACTAAAAGTTGAAGCGGCGGAAGAAAAATATGGTAAAAAACCCTGCCTTGTGGTGATTTTAGTTGGCGATAACCCCGCGAGCAAGGTTTATGTGGGTTCTAAGGAAAAAAGGGCGCAGGAAATCGGGTTTAATTCAACCGTGGTAAGAATGCCGGCCGAGACAACGGCGGATGAGCTTGGGGCAAAAATTCAAGAATTAAACTGTGATGATAATGTTGATGCGATTTTGCTTCAATTGCCCTTGCCAAAAGGTTTAAACGGGGATGAATTTGTCGGGAAAATTTCGCCAGATAAAGACGTTGACGGTTTTCACCCTCAAAACTTAGGTAAATTAATGACAAACACTGACCCCAATGCGGTTGCCTGCACTCCTTTTGGAGTAATTAAATTGCTTGAAAAATACGGCGTTGAGGTTGAAGGAAAAAACTGTGTTGTTGTCGGCCGCTCAAACATTGTCGGAAAACCGCTCGCACAGCTTTTGTTGAACCTTAACGGTACTGTGACCGTGGCGCATTCAAGAACTAAAAATCTTCCCGAAGTTACGCGTCAGGCGGATATTTTAATTTCCGCGGTCGGATGCAAAAACCTCATAACGAAAGATATGGTGAAACAGGGCGCTGTTGTGGTGGATGTCGGTATTTTAAGAGATGAGAACGGTAAACTCTGCGGTGATGTTGATTTTGAAAATGTAAAAGAGGTTGCAAGCCTTATAACGCCCGTGCCGGGTGGAGTTGGCCCAATGACCATTGCATGCTTGATGTCGAATACACTCGATTTATTCTTAAAAAGGATGACAAAATGAAGCGGGCGCAGCTCTCAAACAAGCTTCGAGACGCCTGGATTGAAGTTAACCTCGGGCTTTTAGAAGAAAATATTTTGAAATTAAAAAAGCAGATTTCAAATGCGCCAAAAATCATGGCTGTAATTAAAGCGGATGGCTACGGGCATGGTTCTGTTGCAATTGCACCAACGCTTTTAGCGTGCGGGGTCGAGGCTTTTGGAGTTGCAACGCTTGATGAAGGAATTGAACTTCGGAAGCACAAAATTTCAGCGCAAATATTGGTTTTAGGGGTTGTGCCTCACTGGTGTTTTGAAGGTGCGCTTGAAAATAATATACAAATTTCAATTTTTAGTGACGAACATCTTGAAGCAGCGCAACAGCTTTATGAAAAAACAGGCAAGAAGATTATGGCGCAAGTGAAGGTGGACACAGGGATGAACCGTGTCGGGATTGGCATTAAAGAAGCTGCAAAATTTATTGAACGCGCCAAAAATTCGCCTGCTATTGACTTAAGGGGAGTTTTTACCCACTTCGCCGATGTTGAAAATGAAGAAATTTTCGCCCTTCAAAACGAACGATTTAAAAAGCTTCTCGAGGAAATTGATACCAGAAACCTTGAAATCCACTGTTCAAATTCGCCCGCAGCACTTAGCGTTGGTGATGCTTATGATATGGTGCGTCTTGGTATTGCCCTCTATGGCCTGACACCTTTTTCTAAGCCACACTCCTTTGACCTTAAACAAATAATTGGTCTAAAGGCGCGTATAACAAATATCCACGAAATTGAAGCGGGCGAAGGCGTAAGTTACGGGCATGCTTTTATTGCTAAAAAACCTACAAGGGTTGCGACAATTCCAATCGGTTATGCCGATGGCGTTTCGCGCTCGTTATCGGGTAAAATTAAGGCCGGGTTTGGCGGCAAAATAATTAACCAAATCGGGCGAATAACTATGGACCAAATGATGTTTGATATAAGCGGCATTGAAAATGCCAAAGTTGGCGATATTATTACGCTTTTAGGGGAAGACGGCCCCAACTTTTTCTCAATTGATGATTGGGCGAGAGATTTAAACACAATAAATTACGAACTTACATGTCGCCTAAAGGTAAGATTACCAAGGGTTTACACGAGATAGAATTGGAGTAATATAACAATGAACAAAAGAACTCTGCTTTATGAACAACAACTTGAATTAAAAGGAAAAATGGTTCCTTTTGCCGGTTGGGAAATGCCTGTGCAGTATAAAGGCATAATTGACGAACACAACACGGTTCGCCAAAAGGTCGGCCTGTTTGACGTTTCACATATGGGCGAGGTTTTTGTGAGCGGAGTTGACGCACTTCCATTCTTGCAAAAGCTTGTGCCGCAAGATGTTTCAAAATTGAAGCCCGGTAAGGCAATTTATTGTCAGTTAACAAATAAAGAAGGCGGCATTATTGACGACCTTATAATTTATCTGATTGGCGAAAATGAGTATTTGCTTATTGTTAACGCTTCGCGGGTTAAAGAAGATTTGGAGTGGATAATTTCGAATGTATCAATTTACGAGGTGAAAGTTGATAATAAATCGGATAGCTATTCTCTTCTTGCAATCCAAGGGCCAAAAAGCGCTGATTTAGTCGAGAAAATGGGCTTAGGTAAGGAAGAACAGCCCGAATATTTTTCAATTAAGCGGGCAAATTTAAAAAATATTGACGTTTGGGTTTCGAGAACAGGTTACACGGGCGAAGACGGTTTTGAAATTCTTGTTGAAAACCAATTTGCCAAAACTTTTTGGAGTGAAATTTTAAAAGATGGCGAAGAATTCGGAATTGCCCCGATTGGCCTTGGCGCAAGAGACACGCTTCGCCTGGAAGTAGCGCTGCATTTATACGGAAATGACCTTGATGAATACACAACTCCTGTTGAAGCAGGCTTAAGATGGAGCATAGCAAAAGATAAGCAAGAAGAATATAACGGCAAAGAAACAATAATGGGGCAAATTGAAGGCACTGTTCCCATAAATAAAAAGCTTATCGGCTTTGAAATGGTTGATAATGCGATTGCGCGTCACGGATATGAAATATATTACGAAAATAAAAAGGTTGGCGAGGTCACAAGCGGCGGACCGGCACCTTCTTTAGGCAAGAATATCGGGCTTGGTTACGTTGAGCTTGAGAAAGACTCAATATTTCTTAACAAAACCCTTGGCACGACCATACAAATTATGGTAAGAAATAAGTTATATAACGCGCAGATTGTGAAATTGCCGTTTGTTCAAAAGAAAACCAAATAGAATAGGAGTATGTAAATGACAACAGCACCAGAGGGGATTTTATGTTCTAAAACACACGAGTGGGTTTTAGATGGTGGTGGCGATTTTTCAATCGGCTTAACAGATTACGCGGTCGAACAATTGGGCGATATTGTTTTTGTGGAATTGCCCGAGGTTGGCGCCACGTTTGCAAAGGGCGAACCTTTTGCAACAGTAGAAAGTGTCAAGGCGGCAAGCGAAGTTTATATGCCGATTAGCGGCAAAATTGTGGCGATAAATGAAGCTTTGATTGCTTCACCGGAACTTTTAAACGAAGATGTTTGGGGTTCATGGTTTGTGAAGGTTGCGCCTGAAAATGCGGCTGAAGAAACAATCGGCTTGCTTGAATATGAAGACTACACAGAAGAAGTGTCTTAAATGAATATTGCGGCCGAAACCAAAACAGCGGAATTTTTAGTGCATGACAATGTAACCCGTGCGCAACTTTTGAATGCGGTCGGCGCTAAAAATATTGAAGAACTTTTTAGCATGATTCCGCGCGGAGCAAAAATGCCAAAAGGCGTTGAAGCTCTCGGCGAGCCGATGGGAGAATTGAGCGCGCAAAAGGCGCTTAGTGCCTTGGCGCGCGAAAATAACACCGATTTTACTTGTTTTTTAGGCGGCGGAAGTTATAAAAAGTTTATCCCCGCTGCAATTAGCGCGGTTTCAAGCCGTTTTGAATTTTTATCAGCCTACACTCCTTACCAACCGGAAGTTTCACAGGGCAGCTTGGAAGTTATGTACGATTTTCAAAGTTATATTTGTAAATTAACCGGTGCAGATGTTTCGAATGCTTCTGTTTATGATGGTGCAAGCGCTTGTGCTGAAGCTATTTTAATGGCATGCAGACTCACAAAGCTGAATAAAGCCTGGGTGAGCGAAAAAATTAACCCGAATTATTTAGAGGTAATTAAAACATACCTTTGGGCGGGTGGGATTGAACTTACGATTGGCCCTGAAGCGCAAAATAGCTCTGGCGCCGAGGCGCCCGGGGACCCGGATTTAGCCTGTAAATTATTTCAATATCCTGATTATTTTGGCGAAATTACGACAGCGCCCGTTAAAACAGATAAAGAACTTATTATTGCTTGCGTGGATTTAACTTCACTTGCGCTTTTAGAACCTCCGGAATTCGACATCGTTGTTGGCGATTTCGGTTCATTGGGTATTCCAACCAATTTTGGCGGGCCTTATGGCGGGTTTGTGGCTTGTAAAGACGCCCACAAAAGGCAATTACCCGGAAGAATTGTGGGTAAAACTATTGATAATAAAGGAAATCAGGCTTTTTGCCTTACCCTTAGCGCTCGCGAACAACATATAAGAAGAGAAAAAGCAACGAGCAATATCTGTTCAAACCAGGCTCATAGCGCCCTTTGCGCAGTACTTTATTTAAGTTTAATGGGCGAGTGCGGATTAAAAGAAGTGGCGCAAAAATCTTACGATAATGCCCATAAACTCGCACAAGGTCTAAGCGCTAAAGGTTATAAGATCATAAGCAAAGACTTCTTCCATGAATTTGTTGTTGAAGCGCCCGCCGCAATCCTTGAAAAATTGCACGCGCAAAAAATCCTTGGCGGCATAAAAATCTCGCCTGATAAAATCCTTGTTTCAACGACCGAACTTATTGATGAAGTTGATATTGAAAAATACCTTGGATTAGTTTAACGGGCCTACCCGAGCGCCCTTACCCCGACTTCAAGTTTTTGAGGAAATGCTTTTATAAGATCATCTTTCATTTGAGGGTTAGAGTTAACCCAAACATGTTTACTTGTCACAATTTGCGCCCATTCACCGTTGTCATCTTTAAAATCAATCACAACAGGGTCGCCCCCTTTATGTTTTGCCAGAAGTTCAACAAGCAGGGCATTTTCTTCAAAACTTAAATCTTCGAGCATTTTGATTGTCACAAGGTTAACATTTTCAATGGGCTTAACTTCGTCCACAACAAGGTTTATTTCCTCATCGCGAACTTGAACCTTGGCTTCCAGTATTACTTTTTGTTCGCTGTTTATAACATTGCCGAAATTTTGAACAATTTTCGGGAATGCCACAAATTCAATTCGACCTGTGAGATCTTCAATCATACCGGTTTTTATGAATTTTGAAGGGTCTTTGCGGGTCGGTTTTTGGGCAACCTGTTCCATAAGCCCGCAAATTGTAACTTTTTGTTCGTTGCGCGGTTGTTCAAGAATTTCCGCTACAGTATCGGTTGTAAGATATTTAAGCGTGTCGCTTATACTTGAAAGCGGGTGGGTACTTACATAAATTCCCATTAAATCCTTTTCGAACTGTTGAATTTCAGTATCGTGAAATTCTGTTTCATCGCCCATTAATTCACATGTAGGGATATTTAAATCTTCACTGTCGCTAATACCGGCAAAAAGACTGACTTGCCCCATGCTTTTAGCTTTATTTTCTTTCTGAACAAAATCTACAACGTAATCAATATTATCAAGAAGCTGTTTTCGACTTTTTTCAATTCCCATAAAAGCGCCCGCTTTAATTAAGCTTTCAAGCGTTTTTTTGTTGAGACATTTGGAATCAACCCGCTGGCAAAAATCTACAAAACTTTTAAATTCACCCCTTTCAGAGCGTTCTTTTTCAATTTCTTCAATTACCGCCTGGCCTACATTTTTGATTGAATTTAAGCCAAAGCGAATGTTTTTGTCATCCGGCGCAAATTCTGACGATGATTTATTTATATCAGGCGGCAAAACATCAATGTCTAATTTTTCGCACTGCAAAATGTAAGCTTGAGTCTTATCTTTATTATCCGCTTGAGACGTTAAGTTTGAACACATAAATTCAACAGGGTAATGCGCCTTTAAGTATGCCGTTTGGTAAGCTATGAAAGCGTAAGCGGCTGAATGCGACCTGTTAAAACAGTACTCTGCGAATTTCATCATTTTATCGAAAAGGTCGTTTGAAATTTTTGTGTCTATGCCATTTTTGCTTGAACCTGAAACAAAAATTGCACGCTGTTTTTCCATTTCATCGATTTTTTTCTTACCCATTGCGCGTCTTAAAATGTCCGCTTGTCCGAGCGTGTAATCGGCCATTGCTTGCGCCACCTGCATAATCTGTTCCTGATAAACAATTGTGCCGTAGGTGTCTTTTAAAATCGATTCTAATTTCGGGTGAGGATAGGTAATTTTTCTTCGCCCGTGTTTACATTCTACAAATTCTGTTACCATCCCCGAATTCAAAGGCCCGGGGCGAAACAGTGCAACAAGAGCGCCTAAATCTTCAAAAACCGTGGGCTTAAGTTCTTTTACAAGCTTTTTCATACCCGCGCTTTCGAGTTGGAATACGGCATCGGTAAAGCCTTTTTGAAGGAGAGTGTATGTTTTAGAATCATCGAGCGGAATTTTATTTATATCAATTTCAACCCCGTGGCGATCCTTAATAAGCTTGAGCGTATCATCAATAATAGTAAGTGTTTCAAGCCCCAGGAAGTCCATTTTCAAAAGGCCTATTTTTTCAACATCGCTCATCGCATATTGCGTTGTAATTGCTTTTTCCTTTGAAAGCGCGATTGGAATAATTTCATCAAGCGGCTTGTGGGAAATGATAACCCCTGCAGCGTGCGTTCCTACCTGGTTTTTAAGCCCTTCAATCTGGCGTGCTTCATCAATAAGGTTTTTAATGTTTGCGTCTGAATCACAAAGTTTTTTAAGTTCCATTCCGTCTAAAAGCGCCTCATCAAGCTTAGTTCCGGGGATTGAAGGAATCATAGCCGATAATTTATTACTTTCGCTAAAGGGTATGTCGTAAGCGCGCGCGACTGCTTTCACAGCGGCTTTTGCGGCGAGCGTGCCGAATGTAATAATCTGGCAAACGTGGTCTTCACCGTATTTTTGGGTAACGTAATCTATAACCTCACCGCGACGGCGCCTGCAAAAATCGATGTCGACATCGGGCATTGATATACGTTCAGGGTTTAAAAAACGCTCAAAAAGGAGATTATGGCGAATGGGGTCAAGCTCGGTTATTTCAAGCGCGTAGGCGATAATGCTCCCCGCAGCTGAACCACGCCCGGGCCCCACGGGCACTTTATGTGTTTTTGCCCAGTTGATAAAATCCCAAGTAATTAAGAAGTAAGCAGGGAAGCCCATTTCCTCGATTACGCCTTTTTCGTATTCGTATCGCTCAAGAATTTCTGGCGTCACTTCGCCATAGCGTTTTTTAAGACCCTCTTGGCAAAGATGTTCAAAATAGGAACTTATAGTGTAGCCTTCAGGCACAGGGTAGCTTGGTAAAAGAGATTTACCCAATTCCAGTTCAACATTACACTTATTGGCGATTTCAACCGTATTTTCAATACAGGAATTAAACGTTGCTTCATCCATCCAATCAAACGCGCGCCTCAGGTCTTCAACGGTCTTTACGTAAAATTCATTATTTGCAAATTTAAAGCGATTCGGGTCATTTTTGAGGGATTTTGTCTGATCGCAAAGAAGCGTGTCGTGCCAAAGTGCGTCTGTCGATTTAAGGTAATGGCTGTCGTTTGTGATAACCATTTTAATGCCAAGCTCGCGCGCGATTTTCATCAAAGTCGGGTTAGAGCGTTTCTGTTCGGGCAATTCATGGTCTTGAAGTTCAATGTAATAGTCTTCTTTAAATAAATTTTTGTACCATTTTGCGCGTTCGAGAGCTTTTTTTTCGTTGTTGTCTAAAATATGGTATGCAACCTCTCCTTGAATACAGGCAGAGATGCAAATTAAGCCTTCTGAATATTTTTCAAGAATTTCGTGGTTGATACGTGGCTTATAGTAAAACCCTTGTGTTGCAGCGATTGAGGCCAGTTTAATAAGGTTTTGATAACCCTGATTGCTTTTTGCAAGTAAAACAAGATGATACATTGTTTTTTTGCTTGATTTATCTTCAATAACATCACCGTCGCAAATGTAAAATTCGCAGCCTATAAGGCCTTTGACACCGTCAGAATATTTTGCATTTAAGTAGAAATCTACAACACCATACATCGTGCCATGGTCAGTCAGGGCAACTGCAGGCATATCATTTTGCGCGGCGAATTTAAATAAATCCTTTAATTTAATTCCCCCGTCCAGCAAGCTGTATTCAGTGTGTAAATGGAGTGGTACGTACTGCATACCTACTAAATTAGCATAAAACTATGTTAAGTTGTGCTACAATATCCCAAGAGATAGAAGGTTGTTCGGTATAGAGTACAGATGCCAATATTAATAAGAGTAGTTTTTATTATCTTAACCATAGTTCTGCAAGTGCTTTTCGACGGACGCATGAGAGGTTGGTTTCGCAATTTCGGCGGCGGGTATGACACGAATGGGAGTCTGTTTGGTTCAATTCGAGAGCGTATTAGGGTGCGCAACAGGCGAATACACGCCCTCAGAACAGCACGCGATTATTTAAAACCTTACAAAAAAATCGATGGAGAACTTACACTTTCAAACACGAATTGCACCATAACTTTGCGATCAAAAGAACAAAGCATTTTTTGCGTAAACAAAGAACCGGACAAACAAGCTTGCTTTACGGCGCGAGGTTTTAACGGTTATATTGATATAGACACCTATTTTGACAGCCTTTGCGAGTCTTTTGGTTTTAGTATGACATATTTTCAAGTTCTTATGACGGTTGATCAAATTTCGACAGTAGAAGAAACCAAGCTCAATCAGAAAGAAAAACCCGCCACACAG
>JAVBQM010000030.1:0-12135 GCA_031549065.1 Candidatus Gastranaerophilales bacterium
TGCAGACATTATAACATCGCCCAAAAATCCTGCTATTGCAAGCACGGCGCCTGCAAAAACGCTTTGTTTTAAACTTAAAGGGGTAAGACATGGCGCCAGAAAGGCTGCAAGAATTGTTGTTGCAAAAACCCCGCCGATAAAGCCTTCCCAGGTTTTATTGGGGCTAACCTTGGGAATAATTTTATGCCTGCCAAAAGCTTTTCCAAAAATCATTTGCGCAAAATCGTTAAAGACTGTTAAAAGAAGAATGCAGACGAGCATTCCGACTCCGCCGCCAAGAGGGTTTTTTTCAAAAGGCAGTATTAAATAAACCGCCAGATATCCAAGAGCGTAAACCGTTGTCATTAAGCCCCAGTGAATTGTTCCGCAAGATTTTAAAAAACCTTCTGTTTCCCCTATACAAACCATTCGAATGGGAACAAGCAAAAACATATAAAGCGGCACAAAAAGGTAGAACATGGCAAGCCAATCAATATAAATAAAATAAAGCTGAATTGGAATTGCAAGATATGCCCAAAACAAAACCCGCCTATCCGCGCGCCTTGTGGGAATAAGAGAAATATATTCTTTAAGCGCTAAATAGCTTATCAGGCCAAAGAAAAGAAAAGCAAAAATTTTGTTAACCGCAAGCGCCACAGTGAAAAGCACTACAATCAACCAAAATGATTTTATTCTTTGTTTAAAATTTACTAAATCTTTTTTAAGTACCCAGGATGCTAAATAAAGCCCTATTGTAACCACAGCCAGAATGGCGTAAACAACTACTGCGCAAAATTTAACATTATGCGTTATCAAAAGCGGCTCCATACTTTTTTCCTCAAAACTACAGAGCGATTATACCATATTTTCAAGCCTCAGCGCTAAAATACAGCAACAATACTACCTAGTTAATAAAACTTGCTCATCCAAAACAATTTTAACAAGTTCAAGCGGTGCAACAATTTTACCGTCCTTGTAAACGCGCATGTTGCCGCCTGAAATCTCATCAATCAAAATAACCTGTCCTTGGTTTCTTCCGAATTCAAGCTTGATATCGTAAAGCTCGCAGCCATATTTAGCGAGTTCTTCTTTAACCATTTTGCAGATTTTTTGAGTTTGCGATTTCAGCGATTCATACTCGTCATTGTTAAGAATACCAAGCATAGCAAGTGCGTCTTTTGTAATAGGCGGGTCTTCGCGATTGTCGTCTTTAAGCGTGACTTCTACAAAAGCGTCCAAATCTTGGCCTTCTTCTGCATATTTGCCATAGCGACGCATAAAACTTCCGGTCGCCTTAAAACGACAAATAACTTCCAAACCGCTGCCAAAAACAGTCGCCGGTAAAACTTCCATTGTTTTATTTTCAATGTCAGATTGTACATAATGTGTTTTTATGCCGTTTTTTTGAAGTAGCTCAAAAAAGTGTGTGGTAAGCCTTAGCCCGCCTTGACCCATGCCGTCAATTGAAAGTCCGACAGTGTTTGCGCCCGGGTCAAAAACACCGTCTGTTCCTGTAACATCGTCTTTAAATTTCAATAAATAATTACCGTTTTCAAGTGCAAAAACGGTTTTTGTTTTGCCTTCGTACACAAGTTTCATTGTTAATGCCCCCAATTCTTAATAAAGTTATTTTATCACGTTACGTTTTTTTTGTATATAAATTATGGCTTTTATCCGCTTTGTCATTTATAATTATAATAGACCCTGTTTTCAAAAAGACAACAGGTGTTTTTATTGCTGGAGAGACCCATGTTAAAGAACTTTTTTTCACGATTTGTTCCAAAAATGAATATTGCAACTTATATCATATTGTCAACAACTGTTATGTTTGCGACCGTAACTTGTTTTATGTTTTTCTTTAGTTACAAAGAAACTAAAGACACCTTCTTGTCTTATTGCGACAAAACGGTTATGAGCAATAACGCTCAGGCAGCTTTTGTTGTCGACGGAGATGAAGTTGAATATTTCACCAAAACACTCCGTGATGATAATAAATTTAGGAACTTTAAAAAACACCTTGACGGGCTCGCGCAAAACATAGGTATCAAATATTTTTACATTCTTTTTGATAACGGGGATCCTGAAAATTATACTTATATTTACTCAAATGATATGGATGAAGAAGGCTATACAATTGGTAAAACCGAATCAAAAAAAGAGTATGAAGGCGCTGCAGAAGTTCTAAAAACAGGCAAGTCGTTTGAACACTCAGAGCCTTACCACGGAAGCTATGGCGACCTTTACTATGCTTATGCACCGATATTTAATTCAGAAGGAAAAGTCGTCGCGTTTTTAGGCACAGACATTGATTTTGTGCCCTTCCAGAAACATATTGACGATTTTAGAAACAGGGTGATTCTTTCATTGATTTTCGCAACAGTGTTTTTTGGCCTGGTTTTCTTTTATTCCATAAGAAAAGTTTTAATAAGACCAATGAAATCTATAACAGAAAATGCTGTTTCATTATCTGAAGGAAATCTCGAACTTCAGTTTTCGTCCGATATTTTTAATCAAGACAATGAAATAAGCAAGCTTGGAAACGCATTCAAATATTTATCTGAAAGCATCAAAGTTGTCACAGGGGATATTGAAAGCATAATGAAATCGGTGCGAAGAGGCTATATGGAGCGTCGCGTGCAAACAAACGATTATCAAGGTGAGTTTGAAAAAATTATCTCGGGCGTTAACGACACAATGGATATCGTTTGCAGCCACCTTGATTCAATCCCTGAAGGCATTGCGTTTGTGAGTGTTTCAGATTTTAAAACCAGATATTCTAACGCTTGGATGCGCAGTTTTCTCGATATACATGGACTTTTGGAGTGCGAAGAAAATATCACAAAGGGAATAACGGGTGCAATTGAAGATGAAGATGTGAAAAAAGGCATAGCGGAATTTTTTGAAAGAAAACAACAAGACAGCAGCATTTTAATAAGCCAGCCCAAAGAAACATACGAAATAAAACTTAGAACAAAAGGAGGCAACGAGGAAAGGTTTTATTCAATGAGCTTGCTTGATGTTGAAGTTTACGACGACAGCAAATATGTAATGATTATTTTATCAGATATTACAACACTCGTTCATGAAAAAATTAATGCCGATATGGCAAGCCGCGCAAAAAGTGATTTCTTATCAAGAATGAGCCATGAAATCAGAACCCCTATGAACGCAATTATGGGAATGACGAAAATAGCTGAAGCTTCAAACGACATTGAAAACATGCGCTATTGCCTTTCAACAATCGAAAATTCGGCCGATCATTTACTTAGAATAATTAACGACATTCTGGATATGTCAAAAATTGAAGCGGGCAAACTCCAGCTTGCAAATGAACCGTTTAGCATCGAAAAGATGATTACCAAAATTTGCAACATAATTGTTGACAAAGTTAGTGAGAAAAATATTAAATTCAACATCGATTTCAATAAAGAAGATATTCACCCATGTTATATAGCAGACGAATTAAGGCTTTCCCAGGTAATTTTGAACCTCCTTTCAAACGCAGTTAAATTCACTCCGGAAAACGGACAAATAACGCTTCGCGTAAAGAAGATTGCCGATGACAACAAACAAAGCACTTTGTTATTTTCAATCTCAGATAATGGAATAGGGCTAACCGACGAACAAATAAAAAGACTTTTCAATCATTTTGAACAAGCCGATAGAACAACCACAAAGCAATATGGCGGAACAGGTTTGGGGCTTGCCATTTCAAAGAATCTCATTGAAAAAATGAACAGTCAAATTCTTGTGAAATCTTCAACCGGGGAAGGTTCAACTTTCGCCTTCGAATTGAAATTGGAAAAATGTAACTTTGAAGAAATTAAAAAAGCCTCATCTTTTGGTGAAACAAAAGACAATTTAAATGACCTTTCAAACGTTTCAGCACTTTTAGCCGATGATATTAAAATAAACAGAGAAATTGTAATCAAGCTTTTACAAAGTACTCAAATTAAAATTGACGAGGCTCAAAACGGACGCGAAGCAGTTGAGAAATTCGAAAGCAGCCCTGAAAAATACAATATTATAATAATGGATATCCAAATGCCAGAAATGGACGGCCTCGAAGCAACACAGGCAATAAGGGCATCAAGCGCGCCAAACGCAAAAACAATCCCGATTATTGCAATGACAGCAAACGCTTTTAAAGAGGATATTGAAAAATACCTCGCATCCGGGATGAACGATCATCTTGCAAAACCAATCAACAAAGATGCTGTGATAGAAAAAATTAAAAAATACACCGAGAGTTAGAATTAACGGCTGTATTTAATAAAATTTTCAACGCTTCTATCCCAAGTTTTTTCGCCTTCTTCATTGAAAAAACACCCGGGAATTTGGCCTTTGGCTCTGTGTTTAGCGACACATTCGCAACAAACGCCCTTTATGGGGCATCCGACAGTGCAATTACAACCTTTTAAATTCTTTTCTTTATTGCATTCCATAGTTTAGTCTCCACTTGTGCTGAAATTAATCACACTCAACTTCGCCTTCTTCAAGTTTACAAACATGCGGATTTTTCTTATTTTCAATTAATGAAGTTACAAATGCGCTGCCAACAAAGAAAAGACCGATGCAACCCGTTATGATTTCATTTATTTCATAAACAATGGATACGAACATAATGGCAGAAAGCGCTAAAATAGCATAGTGCGCACCTGAGCCTAAATAAATATATTCGCTGAGTGTTTTCTTTTTAACAAGCATAATGGTTAAAGACCTTACAAACATTGCACCGACAGCAAGGCCGATTGTGATAATTATAATATCTTTGCTGATTGCAAAAGCGCCAAGAACTCCATCAAGCGAGAAAGAAGCGTCGAGAATTTCAAGGTAAAGGAACAGCAAAAATCCGCCCGAAGCCACCCCTTGCGCTGCTTTTTTGGCTTGTTCTTTTTCTAAAAGCGAGCAAAGACCTCTTACGGCTGCAAAAAGAACAACCCCAAATAAGCCCGATAAGCCAACTTTCAGGCGTATTTCTTCCGGAATAATCGCTACCATAGCGCAAATAGCAAGAACCGTTAAAACAGCATCAATATGTTTGCCTTTTAATTTTTGGGTGAAATTTTCAATCGGCTTAATCCACATATGTTTGATTTCATCAAAAAAGTAGGCCAAGCCCACCATCATCAAAAATGACGCGCCAAAAGCCAGCAAAGGTGCGTGGGCGATATGGAGATAATGTGAATACTGCGCAACATCTTCAATTGCCAGTTTCACAGTTTCAAGCATATTCAACTTTGAAAATATCGAAACAATAATAACGGGGAACAAAAAGCGCATACCAAAAACCGCAATCGCAATACCCCAGGTTAGAAATCTTTGCTGCCATTTAGGGGTCATTTTTTCAAGTATCATTGCGTTTACAACGGCATTATCAAAAGAAAGTGTGATTTCAAGAATGCAGAGGCAAAGCGTAATAAAAAGCATTTTCGGACCGGACCCCGGGGCGATATGAAATTCCGCCCAAAGATAGGCACAAACGAATCCTATTATTGCAATAATAAAAGAACCTCTGAAAAATTTAAACATTTTTTCCTCTTAAAACCTATTACTGTAATTTTAAATTTAAGTATACCATAGGTAATTTTTTAACAAAAGTTAACAAAACTCTTAAAATTCTAAAGAACGACCGTGATTAATCCGTTAAGCGTATTAATCATTGAGGAAGAATACAAGTATGACAGATTTTTTATCAATACGAAGGCCGGACGCGACATCCGCGGTGCAACAAACATCTTCAACCACAAGTTCAACTCTAAGCACTGAAAGCACTATTGCTTCAAAAGCTGCAACCAATGAATCTGAATTGGTTGAACTTGATTTTGATGATGAAAAAGATAAAAAAATATTAAGACAAGATTTCATCCAAGCAGCTCTTCCTGCGAAATTACAAGGTGCTGATCCAACAATAGTATTTGATTATTTGGATAAAAATAAAGAAGGTTTTATTTTAAAATCAAAATTAGACAGCCTAAGTTCAAAGGAAATTAGCGACCTTATTTCTCAAAGCACTCCAAAAGCAGATAACAATAACAACCAAGTTGGAAATGGTAATAACAATAACAACCAAGTTGGAAACAACAACGGAATTGCAGCCGGCAACGGCGTTAGCGGAAACAAAAGTCCTGCCGGCACGGGTTCTACCGGCACTGGTTCTACCGGCGCGGGTGCAACAATCGCAGACCCGAACGCACTCAAAGGAACAGATTACAGCGAAACAGAGAACGTGGAAGCATTGACCCAGAAAAAAAACGAGGTCAACCAAACGGCAGATAAAGAAATTAACGGATTGCAAACAGAAAAAGACACGTTAATTAACAATAAATTAAGCGACGAGCTAAAAGCCGAACATCAAGCCGTAGTAGCTTCAATAGCTGCGGCAAACAATGAGCTGACGCAAATAAGGGCAAACATTTCAAAATGTGAATCCAGAATTCACACTGCTGATTGCAAGATATCTCAAATAGAAAGTGAATTGAGTTCCTTAAGCACAAATGGTGACAGCGGCTCTGACAACGCGGAAATTCAAAGAAGGCGTGCCGCAAGAAAATCTCAACTGGAAGGCGAATTACGAGCTGCCAAAGAGGAAAAAACAAAAGCAGAAGGCGAATTAGAAACCGAAAAAGGTAATGAAGCCACAAAACAAAGTGAATTGGAAGGTTTTGAACAAAGACGCGGAGAAATAGAACAAGAAGTGCTCAAAGCAGATAGCGAACTTGCCCAACAAGTTTCCGAGATTGATACTAAAATAACCAACACAAAAACTAAACAAAACACGGAAGTCACGGCTATTGATAATAGAATTCAAGAATTAAAATCGCAAGAAATGGATAAGTCTAAGTTCAAAGGCAAAATAAATGGCGAAACAACAGAAGTTGCAAAAAGGGCTTTTGAAATTGCTTCCGATCCTGAATATCAAAAAGAAGTCTTGGGTCGAGATAAGTGTGTAATATTTGCAGCGGGAGCTATAAACAGAGCTTTGAAAGAATTTGGAATAAACTTCCAAATTCCGGAGCAAAGCACTCAGCTAAACGAATTTGCGAAAAAACACAACATACAATCAATTATACAAGGAAGTGAAGCACAAAGAACGGCAACAACTCAAGGTTTACGCCCCGGAGACCTGTTTAAAAACGGCAACAGACATGTCGGCATGGTGGCAGAAGTTTACCCCGACGGAACATATCGCACCATTGAAGGCGGTTACAGCCTTAGCAGAAGGGATGAAAAGCCAACTAATACCAGAGTGCAATATACTTACAGTATGTCAGATCTCATGAAATTAGTCAGCCAAAATGCATAGGTTTTAGCCCTTAACAAAAGTTAACAAATTCTTTAAAAATCCTAAAGAATAATCATATTTCGTCCGTTAACAACACTAATTATACATATTATGTTCAACAAGAAGGATGAAAAGAATGGATTGGCAGAATTTAAAAATGTTTGGCTTAACTCTTGGCGTTACAAGAGATGAAATGCAGAAAAAGGTTAAGGAGTATCTTGATTCACAAAACATTAGTGAATCGCAAAAGTTGTTCGACGAAAACACTTATAATACTCAAATCGGGGACTTCTTTACCAAATACGACAAAGACGGGAATGGCCAACTCACAGAAAACGAACTTGTTGGGTTCGATTTTAGCGAAGAAATCGTAGAAAATGTTGACAAAACTGAAAGCACCGAGGGCACGGGAACTACCCAAGGTACAGGAACTACCGAAGGTACCGATAGCACGGGAAATGTTGAGGGTACAGGCAACACCGGAAGCACTGACGGTACAGGAAACGTTGAAAATCCTGAAGGTACAGATCCGACAACCGATAAAAAACTTACAAAAGAGGAATTCTTGGAATGGTTTAAAAATGACCTCCCTGAAAAATTAAAAGAGCGCTTTAAGGATATAGACCCTGAAAAATTATATGACCTTTTAAAAGATGAAGAAGGTCTTGTCAAATTGGCAGACATTGAAGCAAAACTTGAAGCATTGACTGACGATGAACTTGGCAAAATTAAACTTCCGGCCGAACCGGAAACTCCTGAAATCCCAGAAGCTCCACAAGCTGGCGGTTCAGGCGGTGTTGGCGGTGTTGGCGGTGGCGGTGGCGGTGGCGGCCCCAAGGTTGACCCTGGTGGCGACAAACCCGTCGAAGATCCCAACAATGGCACAAATGCCCCATTTAACGCCCTGGATGTAACCGGCGCTAATACTCCTGCCGAAAAAGTTGAAAAGCTTGAAGCTAACAAAGCAACTGCCAGAACTAACGCAGACGGCGAAATTGCAAATGAAGAAAAGAAAATGATGGACGTCTTGGCTGCAGAAATTCCGCCGGAAGTACTGGAAAAATATGAAACAGCATCAGCACAAATTGACGCGAATATCGAAACACAAACCACCGCACTGGCTGACGCCCAAGACAGTTTAACAACTGCTAAAACAGATAAAGACGTTGCAGAAGCAAACAGAGACGCTAAAAAAGAAGAGGCAACCAGCCTTAAAGACGCCGCCGGTGAACTAAGAGGCAAAGCTGACGGTATCACCGTACCATCTCCTAAATATGACGAGAAGGGCAATCAGACCAATAGCGCTGAAATAAGAAAAGCAGAAGCCGATAAGGCAAGTCTTTACTCTCAAGCAGATACGAAAGATGCTGAAGCTGCCGAAGCTGAAGCTGCTGCGGAAGAATTCCAAGCCCAGGCAACCGAACTTCAAACACAAATTGCAGCATTGGAAACTCAAGTTAACGACATCAACACAGCAATCACAGATCTTCAAAACGAAAAAAACAAATTGCTTGACGATATGGTTAAAGATGCGACCCAAGCAGCTAAGGATGCAGTTACAGATTACACTAAAAACGTAGCTCAAATAAGAACAAATCTTGCTACAGAGCTCGGTAAAGTCGACGCTGAAATAAGCACTCAAAAAATAGAACAAGCTAAAGAAGAAAGAGAAAAAGCTGAAGCTGCAAAAGCAAAAGAATCGCAAGAAGCAAAACCAAGCAGATTCGAAGAGTTAACTAACGGACTTAAAGATAAAACACCTACAGAAACTGAAACAAAAAATCTCCCATACCCCGACTATGACAAAAAAGAAACTACAGAAACTTTCAAAGACGGCAGCACTGTTAAAACTATTTATGACAAAGATGGAAACGCTGTTCATTTTGAGTTCATAGATAAAAACGGTAAAAAGGAAACATTCGACCAACACTGCAGACCGTCAATAATAGAAGAAAAAATTGACGGAAAACCAACCACAATATCATTCACATATCAGCCTGATGTTGAAGTTGAAAATGCAGATAAAACAAAAACAACCAGACCTAGCACTATTCTTAAAGACAAAATAACAATCGCGGACGAAAAAGACGGTAAAAAAGATATCGTTGTTGAAAAATTCGATGAACAAGGCAGAGTAGTAAGCGAAGAAAAGAAAACCAGAGACGGTGCCAATTTAACAACGGACTCTAAAACAGAAACAACACACAACCCTGACGGAACAAAAACCACAACAGAAACTAAACTTGAAGGTGAAAAACCGGCATCTCAAACAGTAATCGAATATGACAAAGACGGCAAAGAAGTTTCAACAACCAAAACAGAAGGTGCCGACAACTTCGATAGCAGCGGCAACCCGACAACAGCAACCAGAACAACAGGGTCAGGTAAAGATGAAACAAAAACAGAAATCGAATATAACCCTGCTGATGGCGGGAAAACCGAAACAACCACAACGGATAGCGGCGTTGTTGTCCAAACATTTGATAAAGACGGCAATTTAACAAAAGAAGAAACAAAATCGGCTGACGGCAAAACGACACTCTCCACAACAGAATTTAAAGAATTCGATGAAAAAGGCAAACCAAAAACAGCGACCAGAACAGAAACAGCTGATGATGGTACAACCGCCACAACATTAATCACATACGATTATGAAAAAGGCACAAGAACCGAGGCATTAGTAGGCGGCAAAACAACAACGTACAATCCCGACGGGTCAAAAACCGAAAAAGAAACCACAGGAACAGGTGCGAAAGCGGAAATTGTTACCAGAACGTTCGATTCCGAAGGCAATATAACGCATACCAAAACAACCGATGTCAATGATAAAACAATCTCCGAAACAGCGCATATATACGGCAAAGATGAAAAAGGTAAACCGATTACAAAAGAAACAACAACTCAATATGAATATGACGCTGAAGGCAACCCCAGACCAAAACATGTTGCGGTAATATCAACTGATGGTGATGAAAAAGTTTCATCAATGATAAGAGAAGTTGAATATCGCGAAGACGGCAAATTGGCAAAAACTACCACAACAATAACCAATGGTAACCCCGGAAAAGACGAAGCCCCTCAAACAGTAGTCACGGTTGAGTATGGCAAAAATATAGCGGGTGATCGCACTGAAACAACAACTACATATTACGAAAGCGGCGAGAACGCCAAAAAGAAAACCGAAGAAGTACTTTACATGTCAGGAAAAGATTTTGAAGGCTCAACCACAACAACTGAATATGATAAAGACGGCAAGACAACCAAAACAACAGTAACCGAATATGCAGCAGACGGTTCAAGTACAGTAACAGAAACTAAATATGAAAAAGGAAAACCATGTGAACCAACTGTTAAAAAATTCGACAAAGACAATAACGAAATAACAGGCTAAGCAACAACAACACAATACCTCCCAATGGGAGGTATTGTTCTAAAGACCTTCTATGAGTGCATCACAAAGCGTTTGCGAAATAGGGTAACCCGAAACTTTTTCAAAATGAATAAACATCGGGGCAGGGTTCGCTTCTATAAAAACATATTCTCCGTTCACATTTTTTCGAATGTCTATGCCTGTGTATTTTAAATCCAATAATTCCATAGTTTTAAGACAATCTTTTTGAACTTCCGGCGGCAATTCCACGGGAACTATTTTAGCTTCCATATCATCCCTGAAATCTAAAGTTTTTGCCCTTATTTCTGCTGCAAATATTTTATCTTTTACGCAATAAACCCTAATATCAACACCTTCAATCATTTCTTGAAACTGAACCGGGCAATTTTTAAGGTCTGACATTCTGTTGCCTGAAATATCTTCCATTGTAAGTCTTTCCGTCGAAGCGCCTCCCCTTACGGGTTTAAAAATAACTTTCTCATCATTTTCGCGGAAAAAATCTAAAATGATTTCTTTATCGTTGGTTATCAAGGTTTTTGGCACTCTAATATTATTTTGAGCCATTAAAAAAAGCTGGTAAGGTTTAAGTTTGTGCATTTGAATTGCATTATAAGAATTTAACCAAAGACAGTTTAGAGAGGAAAAAATGCTGTCTACCGCGGAATTTATTTCTCTGCTAAACATATTAGCCAAGTGTTGTGTTTCGGGCGAATTAACTTTAACATTAATCGATATACCGTAATTCCAGCGCCAATAGATACTCTTAATTTCATTGAACGAGATTCTTTTATCGTTTATTTTTAAATACCCGGGATTGTCTTTTTTTGAAGGATGCCAGCAAAGAAGAGTTTCCAAAGGTATTTTTCTCGTGTCTAAATATTCAACAGCTTCACCTCTTTTTTCAAGCATATCGTAAATGTGCCTGCAGTGGTCTTCTTCTTGTGAACCTATAACTAAAATCACACCATTTTCCTTTTTTATTTGCAACATCATTATACGTAATTTTTTAGATTCAATAATTTTTGTTAACAATTGTTACAGTTATCCTGCAATTATTAAATATGCAAACAAAAAATGACGATATATTAGGCAAGTAAACCAACTTTAGAAAGGATAGCCAGTATGGATTCGTTTATTAAATTCAACGCGTTTAATATGGATGACCTATTGCACAATGGCACCGCCACAAGCAAAAGCCCCGGTGAAGAGGGTGGTACCGGAGCCACAAGCAAAAGCCCCGGTGAAGAGGGTGGCTGGGAAGCTACCGCCACTACTAAAGCCGTAGGCGAAGAGGGCGGAATTAATGACAACCTTATTTCAAACAAAATCAAAGAAGGTGGCATAGAAGACCCAGGATATACAACCAAAGCTCTAGGCGAAGAGGGTGGTACAGTAGACCCAGGATATACAACCAAAGCTCTAGGCGAAGAGGGTGGTACAGTAGACCCGAGGAGTACAACACAGTCGAGAGGAGACTGGG
>JAVBQM010000138.1:0-2677 GCA_031549065.1 Candidatus Gastranaerophilales bacterium
GTATTGGAAGATTGGCATTATTCAATCAACCCGGGAGAAAAAGGTCCAGCTCTAAAAAATGCCGAAATAACAGCCCGAAATAACTTCCAGGACGTTTTAAGAAGTCTTTTCTGGGCCCAAAAACCGGAAAAAATGCTTGAAATCAGGGTAAAAACTCCTGAAGCGACAATGAAAGCGGAAATGAAGCCGGAACAATTATCTATATGGTCATTTGAAGATGCTCAAAAAACACAAGCGCAGAACACAAAATCCAAACAAAAAGGAGCCAAAAAGCTGCCGCCCATATATAAGCGCTATGAAATAGAATCACTAGAATTTAAACCGGAAGAATTGAAGCTGGAAACTTTGAACACTATTGCATAATAAATTATAAATACAACAAATCAGGCACGGATTTTCATCTGTGCCTGATTAATATTTTTATTCGATGATTAGTCTTCGATGATAATAACGCTTACCGGGCAAGCGTCGGCTGCTTCTTTAACACAGTCTTCATTGCCTGCAATAGCTGCTTGGTTCACAACTACAACATCTTCAATTTTAAAAACGGCGTCGCAAAACGATTCACACGCTCCGCAGCAAATACAACCATCTTCAATAGTAACTTTCATCTGGGTCTCCTTATTAATACAACGTACAAATTATATAGGTAACAAAAATTATTTGCAAGAGGGCAGCAAAATAAACACCATTATAGACAACGTATATAAATTCAACTTTACAAAAGTTAATAAAAGGGCACTTTTTACGCAATTTCATTAAAGAAAATTACTTTATATACGTATATATATAATATATAAAGTGAAGAGTAATAAGTAAAAGGAGACAATTATGGGTACAATTTCAGCGGCACAATATGAAAAGTTTAGAAGCCAAATGAAACAAAAGACCGGAGTTGAGATTGAAAAGTACAACGCTGGTACGAAAAACTCTGCCTTGCAGCACGTTGAGAACTTCAACAAAAAAGTAGCCGGCAAGGTTGATGGCGACCTAATGGCTAAAAGTTTCGATTCAGTGTTAGACCTTCAACTGCAAAAAAAATTAGCAGAAGTTATAAAGAAAACCGGGGCCAGAACTTATGCTGACCTTTGGAAAAATAAAAAAGTAACAGATATGCTAAAAGAAAATGGCATTGTTATTCAGGCAATGGATAAAAGCTGGAATCCTTGCAATCCAAAAGTTGGAAACCGTAACTGGCAAATTTCAATGGTAGACAAAGACGGCAACGTTATTAAAGACGAAAAAGGTAAACTTGCTCAGTTTAAAATGAAAGACTTTGGCGGAGACGGCTATTTGCGTCAGAATGAATTATATGTAAACGATTTATTGAAAATTGCCGGCTATGACTGCGTTTCAAGCTTAGAATTATCAGACGCAGAACTTGCAGAAATGGCAAGCTTGGCCGGAGTCTCAAGCGATGTTAATGTCGGCCAAACAATAAGCGGCACAATGGCAAACATACAAGCTAAACAACAAAGCGATGCAATGTTGAATCAAATGAGAGAAAAGTCTAACTACCAGCTTAACCCTCTAACAGGCGACGTTGTTGATAAAGCCGAAGCTGAAAAAGATTCAGACAAAAGGGAAAAAGTTTCAAAAGCAAGGTATGAACAGCTTGTTGAAAACCTCGTAGAAGAAAGCAAAGACAAAGACGGCGAAGCAACAATAACAAATACAAGAGCCGAAGAAAAAATCAGTGAAAAATATGTCGTTGACGATAGCTTATTCGCTTTTGCGCTAGCATAAAAAAATAAAACAAAAAACCGGCCCTGAAGCCGGTTTTTTAATGCAAAATAATTATTGTTTACGCTTTCTGAGTAATATTTCCGCAGTTTTTTGCTTTATATTTAAAGCCATTCTTTCGCCTTCTTCTCTAATGTCTCTCGTGACTCTTATTGTATCGGCTTCAGCATTGTCGTTGTTGATGTTCATCCCTATCATAGAATTTCTTAAAAAATCAATTTCGCGCTCCGAGCGGTCTATGATATCTATGATTTCTTGAATTTCCGTATTCGTGAATTTAAGTTTATGCTTTAGATCGCTTCTGATTTTTTGCCTTATACCTTTTCTTTCTTTTGCGGTATCTACCACTTTCTCTTCATTTTCGCCGCCGTTTTGGCCAAAAAAGTTAGAATAGCTCATCACTTCCCCCTTTATTTTCAAATCTGTATTTTGTAACCCAATCAGCCCCGTATTTATCAAGATACAGGAACAAAAGCTCTCTATAGCCCAAGTGAAGCGACAATGCGTCACCATAAAATTCGCTACATCTTTCAGAACATAGATCAAGCATTTCTTTAAGTTCTGTTTTCGTCATTCCTATTGCCTCATAAGAATAGGTCGGCGAAAATTCCGCTTCCTGTTTTGTTTCGCCGATGACGCCATAGAACGCAGGGTCTTCCCTGAGTTTTGTATGTTTACCCATTGTAAACGGGCATTTTCCATAGGCATTAATTATATCCGTATTTTCGCAAAGCATATCAATTGTTTGCTCCGCCTCTTCCTTTGTTTCCGCCGGGAAACCAAAGAAAATAAATGCAAAGTTGAAAACGCCTGCTTCTCTTGCACGTCTTAGAATATTCAGACGATTATCAATATCTACACCCTTGTTAATTAATTCCATAATTCTTTTTGAACCGGATTCAACACCCCAAAGAACCATTCTAAGGCCCGCATC
>JAVBQM010000068.1:0-21253 GCA_031549065.1 Candidatus Gastranaerophilales bacterium
ATATATTAAAAGACCCCAAAAGATATGAGAAAGAAATCAGAAGCATTGCCGAGCACCTCCAAAACGGACCTGAAATTAAATTCAAAGTGGGCAAATTGCCCGGTTTCTTAAAAAGAATGCCCAACAGTTTCCAAATCGCAAACAAGCTGAGAGTCGCAACAGAAAAAGGTGGTTTCAAAGCGGGCCTTAATAAAGCGTTTGCAAACGCTCTTGAAGGTGTCACAAGCGGTCATGTGGGCTGGATAGGCTCATTTGCAATGGCAGCTTATTTCTTCGCAGACACCATTAAACAAACAATCGAAGCACCAAAAGGTGATAAATTCTCCACCTTTATGGACGGTTTTGCAAGAAACATCATCCCTGTCGGTTTCGCGTGGATGTATACCAAACCGATTAACATTGTGGGCGGTATGAAATATATAGGTATGAACAAAGGCGCCGGTCAGGTGGAAAATGTTCGAGCCTTCCAAGACGCGCTTAAAAACTTTAACAAAAACGCCGTAAAAGGCTTTGCAACCCATAAAGATTACAGAGAAGCACTAAAACCTGTGAAAAATATGCTAAAAGGAAAATGGTGGCAAAGACCGTTTAAAGCAATCGGCAGCTTTATGTCTATGGGCCAAGAAACACCTGTCGCGTTTAAAGCGCTGAAAGACTCCACAACGGGCAGTAAAATCGCAAGCGGGTTATCGAACGCCTTGCATTTCGTAAAAACAAAAGGTGGCGGCGCAATGCGCTTGGCTGTCGGTATGCTTATTGTCGGTTCTTTAGTATCAAAAGCATCTTCAAAAATAGTTCATGGTATATTCGGTAAACCTAAAAAAATTCAGGAAGAAGAAGCTCAGGCAAAGGCCGCCAAAGATGAGAAAAAACAAGCAAAGGCCAACCAAATTGCTTTTAATAACAAGCTTCGTGAATTGAACATCACTCAACAAGACCTCACAAATGCCTTAATGCAAAGACCTGACATAATCCAACGTTTACAGACTGACGAACAATTGGCCCAAGATTTAGTTAAAAACCCACTTCTGTTGTTTGATTTATTAAGTTCAGAGCCAACAGAAACGCCGGAAGCAGCTGCAACGGCTCAAATGGAAGACACTGTGCCTATGAGCCCTTCGATGAGGGAAAGATTAGCCGCTAGCGGTATTCAACCGAATGCGCCTGAAGCATCTCAAAGCGAAGCACCTGTAACACCTCAAAATGAACCAACATCTGCCCCTGCTGCCGCAACGAGCGAACCCTTGTCATCATCAGCAAACCCTCCAAGAAGCTATATTCCTTCTTCCGCGGCTATGGTTCAAGGGCCAAATATAACACCCGACCAACAAGCGAAACTGGACAGACTTTACAGTAATGCCGACAAGGCTGAAGCCGAAGCGATGAAATTCCTGAACGGTTAATTTTAAGGGGGTTTAGTTAAGTGAATATTTCTTTCTTAACTTTGCAAGCTCTCCGCTCTCTTGAAGTTCGTCTATAATTAAATCCAGTGCGTTTTTAAGTTTTTTATCGTCTTTTCTAACTGCGATTGCGTAAAATTCTTCACTATATCTTCTTGACTGGATTTTGTAATCTTTATTATCAAGCACGAAGCCTGAAAGCAGGCTATCGTCTGCAAAAACAGCATCAACTTCCCCGTGTTTTAAAAGCCCGAACGCCTCAGGGTAGGTTCTTGCACCTCTAACCCTTGCGTTTGGCGCAAGATATCGAATGTTTGGTTCACCCGTTGTGCCTAAAATAACTGCAACGTTTTTATTATTTAACATAGACGCGCTTGAAATTCTTGATTCTTCATGGGTTAAAACGGCAAGACCTGCTTGGTAATAAGGTTTTGAGAAGCTGACAATTTCAAGCCTTTGGGGGGTCACACTCATAACAGCAATGACCATATCAACCTCGCGCGTAACAAGCGCGTAGATTTTTTCATTCGGGGTTAATACCTTGAATTCTATTGCGTTAGGGTTTTCAGTGCGCAACAAGCCTTTTGCGACAGCGCGAGCAATATCGATGTCAAACCCTTTCAGTTTACCATTTTCCGGGCGGCAGCGGGCGCCGGGAGAGGCGCATTCCAGGTATCCGAAGGGTTTAGAGTCATCTTTAACGCCGATTACTATTTTATTTTTCTGTCTAATCGAATCCAGCGTCGAAGTTTCGCGTGCTCCGCAGCCCGTTAGGAGCAGCAGAGGCAAGATAGCGATAAGTAGTAGTAAAATTTTTGCACTTTTCATGAAAATAATATATCATAAAATTATGAAGAATGTTTTAAAAAAGCTGGTTTTTATTACGCTGGGATGCGCCATTGCGGCTTTTGCAATTGAGTGTTTCCTTTTGCCGAATAAAATAATCGATGGCGGAATTGTCGGTATTTCAATGATGGCAAATATTTTGACACAAAAACCTTTGGCGATTTTCCTTGTTGTGTTAAATTTTCCATTTATTTTGCTTGCGTTCAAAAAATTCGGCAAAGCCTTTATAGTGCAAACATTTTACGCAATTATAACTTTTGGTATTTTCACATTTTTGGGCCACCATTATTTTAAAGCCGCAACCGATGACCTTTTATTAAGCGCAATTTTCGGGGGAATTTTCCTCGGCCTTGGCGTCGGGCTTGTTTTAAGAAACAATGCATCACTTGACGGCACAGAAATTCTTGCTATCCGTTTCAACCAAAAAACCGTGTTTTCGGTTGGTGAAATTATAATGTTTTTCAATGTCTTTATCTTCGCTTGCGCCGGGTTCTTATTAGGGTGGGATAGAGCTATGTATTCAGCGTTGACTTACTACACTGCATATAAAGTAATCGATATGGTTCTTCAAGGCTTTGAGGAATCAAAATCTATTTTTATTGTTTCGGACAAAGGCACGCAAATCGGCGATTTAGTTATGAACCAAATGGGCAGAGGTGTAACATACATTAACGCTGAGGGCGGTTACACCGGCATTAGCAAGAAAATGCTTTATTGCGTTATTAACCGCTTTGAAATCATGAAAATTAAAGAAATTGTGAGCCAGATAGACGAAGACGCTTTTATTGCAATAGAAGACGTGCACGAAGTCGCAGGGAAAAGTTATCGAAAATCAGACCACGGGTAGATTAAACGATTCTAAAGTCGCGCTTAACAATCTGTCTTTTATTTTTCAAAAAATCGTTCGTGCTTAAATAAATCGGCGCCAAATTAAAGGTCTTTCTGAGCGAAAACAAAGCGAGGAGGTCGCTTTTGGGCGAGAGAAGGGAAAAATTAAAGCCTTTTATAAAGTCAAAAAAACTTTCATCAACACGGTCAATATTTTCAAAATTCAACGCAATCTTAGTGCTCTTGCGAAATTTTTCGATATTTCCGCGCAATTCTTTGATGTCTAAGCTGGTAAGCTCGGCATGCTCGAAATCAAAAATGCAACATCCTTTGCGTTTTTTAATATTCATCCTTAAACCTGTCATCTTTGAATAGTGGGGCTAGTTTCCTTGTTTGTATTCACATTTTAAACGACTGCAGTGCTTAATTCAATTGTACGAAGGTTAGAAATGCTTACGCCTAAAGTTGTAGTGAGCATATAAAGATTGTATAAGGATTTCGTATTTGAAGAATTTTTGCCCTATACTGTAGAAAATGTTATTGGAGCGATAGTGATGCAAGCAGTTTTAAACACATATAAAAGCGTGGTTGATGAACTTGAAGGATTAGTAAACAGACTTTCTGACGCAGACAACACCCTTAAAAATGAAATTGAAAACAAGATTGTTCAAATGGGTTCAGGCGTTGTAAATTCTCTTGTAAATATTCTTCCAAACGTTAGCGGCCCGACTCGCGGCGTTGTTGCGATGAGCTTAATTCGAATCGGTGAAGATGCAATCGAACCGCTTAAACAAAAAGCAACCACATCTAAAGATTTTCAATGGGTTGCAAACTATTTAATCTCAGAGATTGGTTAGCCTATTAAATATATAGAAACGAGCCTTGTAAAAGGCTCGTTTTATTTTTGTTTGGTTTATTTAAATTAGCTATTAGTATCCGTATTGTTGTCTGTAACCTTCTACATTCGGGCTGTAGTATCTGCGTGGAGCGTAGGTTTGTTCTTGAGTTGGGGCACTGTAGGTTGCTTGGGCTGCATTCGGAGTTGAGAGGTTGTTAGCTAGGCCTGGAGTTAATGTACCGAACGCGCTGTCATAGCCACCGTTTCTTGCTAATTGAGCATATTCGCCTCTGTAGGTTGTGATTGGAGCGCCAGCTCTTGTTTGGATTACCCCAAGTTTTGCGGTTTTAAGTTGAGATTCGAGACTGGTTCTTTGCGCATCAGTTAAGCCTTTCGCTTCGAGTTTCTTGGTAATATCGGTTACTTTATCTTGAGCTTTCCCTAATGCTTCTTGGTGTTCTACAAGTTTTGTTCTTGCTGCATCTCTTGTAGCATTCAAAGCTTCGGCCTTTTGTACATTTTTTGTGGCATCATCAAAGGTTTTTTGTAAGCCTTCTAGTGTTTCTTTGGGAAGTCCGTCTTTTGTTGCCTGCTCTAGTGCCAACTTCGCTTTGGTTTGTTGTGTTTTGGCAGCGCCCACATTTCCATCTTCAAGCTTGATGCGTTTATCAACTGCTTTGTTTTCCGCTTCGAGCGCTTTTCTTAGGTCTTGGCCCATTTTGTCTGTTGCTTCGCCTTTTTTCAAGATTTCATCACATATGTCATCAACTTTTTCAGTTGCTTTTTCTGCAACCTTGCTGGCCTTTTCTAATTTTTTCGCTTCTTTATTAGCTTTTCTTATGGTTTGGTGATCGCTATATGCTTTCTTTGCTTGTGATGCAGTTTCACCCAAAGTACCCCATATTCTTTTTGATGTTGATTCCCCTGCGGTAGATTTCCAATTTTTTGCAACATTAGTAATACCTCTGGTTATCGCATATCCCTGGCCTTCGCCTGCTGTTGTCCAAGCTTTTCCTGCGGTTTTCAAGATATTTCCGGCACCTTCAACGCCGTTTAGCATGTTGCCGCGTCCGCCCGTTATGGCGTCTTTACCGAATGCTGCGAGACCTTCTTTTGTGAATAATGTTTTGAGGCTATTAACATTGCCCGCTTTCATAGCTGAACCGGCTGTATTTCCCATTGCCCTTACGCCCGCTTTTGCACCGAGGTAAGCCAGGCCTACTTGAAGTGCGCCTGCGCCGATATTTTCACATGCAGCTTCTTGTTGTTCATAAGTTTCAGCTGTTGCAACATCATATATGCCTTTGCCCACTTGAACTGCACCCATAGCGCCACCAACTACCGCTAAAGTAATACCTACGGGAGGAAAGATGGAGCAAATCGTACCAATTGCAATTGTTGTGATTAATTTTTTTGGATCAGTTGCAATATCTTTAACTGTGTTAAAAACAGCTTTTCCTGCGCCTTCAACGACATTCCAAAGGCCTTCAAAGAAACCCATTTTCTTTTCTGACTTCGGTGCCGCTTGTTGTTGCTGCAATTGCTGTTGTTGCACATTTTGCCTTGACCAACCTTGGAAACCGTAAGGATTGCTGTTATAACCAACACCATTAGTTGAGTAATTTTGATTCGCATAAGGGTAGTAATAGTTAGTTCCTTGTACTTGCATGCTCATTATTGAACACTCCTTCCACAAAAAATTTTTAATAAACTTCCAATAACACTTCTTGTAATAATAAAGTTTTTTATTTTTAAAAAATTGCCATGAGCAATGCGACCCCTGTTACATTTCTTAATATTTGTCAAAAATGGTGTTATGATTGCAAAAAAATTTTGTGCTAAAATTAGTATCATGCTAATCGAATTTCTATATTCAAAAATACACAGAGCAACCGTAACTGAAGCCAACGTTGATTATGTAGGCTCGATTACAATTGATTCCACTTTACTTAAAGCTGCAAACCTTCGGCCGAACCAAAAAGTGGATGTTTTAAACGTCACAAACGGCGAAAGATTCCACACATATATTATAGAAGGCGAAGCAAATTCCGGCATAATTTGCATTAACGGTGCCGCAGCCCACAAAGCAAAAGTCGGCCACAAGGTAATTGTTGTCGCTTACGCCACGCTAAATGAACAAGAAGCTGCGACTTTTAAGCCGACAATTGTCCATGTTGATGAGGGAAATAGAATTATCAGCTCCTGAGGGGCTTTGCCCCACGTCGCCTTCGTAGTGCGCGCCGTCGAAACCTCACCGGTTCCGCCGTCTAGCACCGGCTTCGCTATACTAAATTCTCTCTTATCGCTTTAACGGCGGCTTGAACACGGTCGTCTACACAAAGTTTTTGAAGAATGCTGCAAACATGAGCTTTTGCCGTGTGGACACTTACAATTAAGTCTTTGGCAATTTCCGTGTTGCTTTTACCCTGAACAAGGAGCCTTAAAACCTCAAGTTCGCGCTCGGTCAACTGGCTTTTGATTTCATTTGTCTCGCTTGAAGGAAGCAAGTTTGCATTCTCGGGACGAGGAAAAAGCTTCAGCGCCATTTTTGCAACGTTGGGGTCAATCCAACAGGCACCTGTGGCCACGCTTCTTATAACTTCGGCAAGAATTCTCGGTTCAATATCTTTAAGGCAATAGGCAATCGCACCCGAGCCAAATGAAGCAATAACTTCTTCTTCTCTTTCGTGGGAAGTTAGAATAATCACCTTCACTTCAGGCATTTTTTCTTTGATTTTCATTGTTGCTTCAAGACCGTTCATGGCCGGAAGACCCAAATCCATAAGAACAATATCGGGCTTTTGCGCAAAAATAACCTCAAGGCCGGCTTCGCCTGATTCGGCTTCGCCTACAACGCTAATGTGGTCAAAATCGTTCAATGCATACCTTAACCCCACTCTTGTTAATTTATAGTCTTCGACAATAACAATTTTTATAGCTTCTTCACTCTTTTTTGAGGGGGTTTTTGCCTGTTGCATGAATACTCCTTTGATAAGCTAAATATATAAAATTAATTTATATTTTAACATATACTATAATTTATATGCTTTAATGGGTCAATAGTTGGGGGTTACTTTGTTAAGTGAATCATACAATTGCAAAAGTTGACACGATATTCCCCGACTGGCTAGTATTGAAAACGAAGTCGGTACTAAGGCGGGCACGATGAGCGCTCGACGAGCACTACGAAGGCGATGACGCGACTCCCGTTGGCGCAAGCCTTACGGGGTCGGTGATGCCCCCAGCGGGTGTGGAACGTAGTTTCTCAGGAGCGAACAAAGCCAAAAAACATTAATTCCCTTTGACTTCTTACCTTGAGGTGGGATAATGTTCTTGATATTCATTTTTAAAAGGAGTACATCATAATGGAAGTTGAGCAAAAGAGCAAAGGAACTTTTGACGGCACATTTTCAAAGGTAGACGCTATCCTTGAAAAATACGGCACTAAAAAGGCGAATCTGGTTGCGATTTTACAGGCCGTACAAGAGGAATATAAGTACCTGCCTGAAGAAGTCATGACATATTTGGGAACAAAACTACCAGTGTCGCCAGCTACCGTTTTCGGTGTGGCGACATTTTATTCACAGTTCTCGCTAGAGCCGAAAGGGAAATATATTGTTAAAGTTTGCGATGGAACAGCTTGCCACGTACGTGGTTCAATGCCTGTTTATAACGCAATTAACAAAAAATTAAAGCTTCAAGACGGTATTTTTACAACCCCCGACGGACTTTTCACGGTTGAAACCGTAAGCTGTTTGGGTGCGTGCGGCTTAGCTCCTGTTGTTGTGATAAACGAAAAAGTTTACCCGCAAGTAACCCCGGACGCTATAAATACAATCATAGACACCCTTTTAAGGGAGGAGGCATAACATGTTGCAAGATATTAAACCAATTCAGGAAACAGCCAAACAAAACGTTACGGCGCAAGGCTTAAGAGTCTTTATTTGCGCGGGAACAGGCTGTGTCGCAAACGGCTCTTTAGAGGTCGTTAAAAAATTTGAAGAACTCGGCACAAACGTTCAAACTCTGGGCGCAAAAGAAAAAATGACCGCTGTTCCAACCGGCTGCCACGGTTTTTGTGAACAAGGCGTTCTGGTTGTAATCCCGGACCTTCATGTTACTTACGTCCGCGTTAAACCGGAAGATGTTGAAGAGATTGTTAAAGAACATATCATTGGCGGAAAGCCTGTTGAGCGCTTGCTCTACACCGACCCTTTGACTAACGAGCACGTTCATAAGAACGAAGATATAAGATTTTACGCAAAACAAACCCGCGTATCTCTTGCTAATTGCGGCCACTTAAACCCAGAAATCATTGAAGATACTATTGCTATGGGCGGCTACTCTGCACTTCACAAAGTGCTGGAGCAAGGCAGCACACAAGCGGTTATTGATGAAGTTATTGCTTCGGGCCTAAGGGGCAGAGGCGGCGGCGGCTTCCCAACAGGAAGAAAATGGCAGTTCACGGCCAATGCTACAAGCGAAGACGGTAAAAAATATGTCGTTTGTAACGGCGACGAAGGCGACCCGGGCGCGTTTATGGACCGTTCGATTATGGAAGGCGATCCTCATAAACTTCTCGAAGGTATGGCAATCGCAGGTTACGCAATCGGCGCAGACGAAGCATATATCTACGTTCGCGCAGAATATCCGCTTGCAATTAAGCGTTTAAGAATCGCTATCGCGCAAGCCGAAGAAAAAGGCTTTTTGGGCAAAAACATTATGGGTACGGGCTTTAATTTTGATATCCACATCAAAGAAGGCGCCGGCGCATTCGTTTGCGGCGAAGAAACCGCTCTTATCGCTTCAATTGAAGGCGAAAGAGGAATGCCTCGTCCGAAACCGCCATTCCCTGCTAACAAAGGGCTTTTTGGCAAACCAACCCTAATCAACAACGTTGAAACTCTTGCTAACGTTTCGGCGATTATAAACAAAGGCGCAGCTTGGTTTGCGGGTCTTGGAAGCGAAAAATCAAAAGGTACAAAAACTTTCGCTGTAACAGGTGAAATTAATAACACAGGCTTAATCGAAATCCCAATGGGCACAACGCTTCGCGAGATTGTTTTTAATATCGGCGGCGGAATCAGAGGCGGCAAAAAATTCAAAGCCGTTCAAATCGGAGGCCCGTCCGGCGGCTGTTTAACAGAAGAACACCTTGACGTACCAATGGATTACGACGCTCTTATCGCGGCAGGCGCAATGGTAGGTTCAGGCGGCCTTGTTGTAATGAACGAAGACACTTGTATTGTTGAAGTTGCAAGATTCTTTATGAACTTTACGCAAAATGAAAGCTGCGGAAAGTGCACCCCTTGCCGCGAGGGAACAAAAAATATGCTTGCTATCTTGGAAAAAATCACACAAGGCAAAGCAACTCTTGAAGATATCGACACTCTTGAAGATTTAGCTTATGTGGTTAAAGACGCTTCATTATGCGGACTTGGAAAAACCGCACCAAACCCTGTTTTATCAACATTGAAATATTTTAAAGATGAGTATTTGGCTCACATAAATGAAAAACGTTGTCCTGCAGGTGTTTGCACAGCGCTTAAAACAATCGAAATACGGGAAGACCTTTGCAAGGGCTGTTCAAAATGCGCACGCATCTGTCCTATCGGAGCGATTGAAGGAGAGCTCAAAAAACCATACAAAATCGACCAAAGTAAGTGTATTAAATGTGAAGCTTGTTTGGACAGCTGCCCATTCAAAGCAATAGTGCAGAAGTAGAGGTAAAAATTATGACAAATGGAACAAATACATTATTTATAAATGGAAAAGAAGTTAGTTTCACAGACGAACCTAATTTGCTCACAGTAATGAGAAATAACGGCTACAACGTACCAACGTTTTGCTACCGCCCGGATTTAACACAATACGGCGGCTGCAGAATGTGTGTTGTAGATATTGAAGGCCGCGGAATGCAAGCCAGTTGCACAATGCCGCCTGAAGCCGGGCTAAAAATCGAAACAAATTCAGCACGCGTAAGAAAAGCAAGAAGAACAATTTTAGAGTTAATTCTTGCGAACCACGACAGAGAGTGTACGACGTGCGAAAAATCCGGCGATTGCGAATTACAAAAATATTCTGAAGAATACGGCATAAGAAAACTTCGCTACAAAGAAAAAGACGAGTTCGTGCCGATTGATGAATCAAACCCGTCGCTTGTTCGTGACCCGAATAAGTGTATTCTTTGCGGTGCTTGCGTTCGCGCTTGCGCAGAATTCCAAGGACACGCTGTTTTAGGCTTTGCTAATCGCGGTTCAAAAACAGTCGTTCAACCAATGGCGGGCAAAGGAATGGGCGAAGTTGACTGTATCTATTGCGGTCAATGTAAGGCTATGTGCCCGACAGGCGCACTCACAATCAAAAACGACATTGAAGAAGTTTGGGGAATGATTACAGACCGCAGCAAAAAAGTTGTGGCACAAATTGCCCCTTCGGTTCGTGTTGCGCTTGGTGAAATGTTCAACCTTCCTCCGGGCGAGAACCAGATTGGTAAAATTTACACCGCCTTAAGACAAATCGGCTTTGATTATATTTTTGACACAAACTTCAGCGCCGACCTTACGATTATGGAAGAAGGAACAGAATTTTTAACCCGCCTAAAAGAAGGAAAAGACTTACCATTGTTTACTTCCTGCTGTCAGGCTTGGGTTAAATATGTTGAACAGGCGCACCCTGATATGATTCATCACCTTTCAACCTGTAAGTCGCCACAGTCAATGCTTTCAGCGGTTATCAAAGACCAATTACCACAAAAATATGAAGGCCTGAAACGCGAAGACGTCGTTGTGGTTGCAATTATGCCTTGCACGGCAAAAAAAGTGGAAGCCAAGCGTGAACAATTAATTAACCAAGGCGCACAAGACACCGATTTCGTTCTTACCACCTGGGAATTTGGCCGTATGGTCAAGGAAGCGGGCATCGACTTTAATTCACTTGAACCTTCCAAAGCTGATGCACCATATGATGAATATTCAGGTGCAGGAACAATCTTTGGCGCATCCGGCGGTGTAGCGGAAGCTGCCGTTAGAACAGCCTATGAAGTTGCAACAGGTAAAGCCATTCCAAGCGTTGACATTGAACCCTTAAGGGGGGTTGAAAACCGCTCGAGAGACGTTGAACTCGACCTTGACGGCACAAAAGTTACCGTGCGCGTAGTTTCAACAATTAAAGAAGCCGAAAAATCAATTCAAGAAGTCAAAAGAGGGGAAGCGAAATTCCAACTTCTTGAAGTTATGGCTTGCCCCGGCGGCTGTATCAATGGCGGAGGCCAACCGTTTAGCTGCAATTCGGCGAAAATTAAAGTAGAGCGCGCCAAAGGGTTATATAAAGAAGACAAAGAGCTTAAAATCAGGAAATCTCATCAGAACCCTGAAATTACAAAACTTTATGAGGAAGTTCTTGAAAAACCAAATTCTCATAAGGCCCACGAACTGCTCCACACAACCTATACAGACAGATTCAAAGGAAGTTACAAAGATCTGTAAGGCCTATAAACTTAAAAAGCGCCTCCAGCCGGGGCGCTTTTTTGTTGCGCATGTTGACTTCTTGCATCGCATCATTAAAACAAATGCGGTTAGTTGTAGTTTAAATAAACGATTTTTATCGGAATCCATTAAAGTACACCCCCAAAGTACCGACGCCATAACAAAGGGTTACACCCGTTGTAGCTCATTCACTCAAAATCGAAATGAGACATTTCAATTTACTCGCTCATTTCGCCATAACAAAAGTATAGAAAGCGTAGTGCTCACCGTCGGGCTCGTCGCCCGCCGCTATAGCACCGGCTTACGCAGGAGAAACAACTATGGGAATGGCCGCATCACAGGCAAGGTTTTTGGGCCTCACGGCACGAAAAACCAATGTTGAATATCAGGGTCAACAGGTTAACCAGGCAAGAACGGCACTTGCAACGCAAAGCGCCGGGCTTTTTAATGAAATGTTGGCGCTAAAAGTCCCTACACCGCCGGTTGTAAACAATTTTTATGAATCACGCTATAATTTTGACGGTTCAACACTTGACCAACAATTCACAATCAGCTCTATTAAAGAAATTCAAGGAGCAACAGCGCCTCCGCATTATACTGTTGAATTCGCCTACAAAAAAGATATTTTGAAAAGCTACCTGAAAGACGGCGGTGAATCAGCGATCACCTGGGATGGCACAAAATATACTTATGACAGCAAAGAAGTTAAATTGGCTGACGCCAACGGTAATGAAAAAAATGACATTAACGCTTTGGTAGCTAACACACAACTCGGCTTGCCGGCAAATCCTGCATTTTATTACTATTTTGATACTGCTGATAGCAAAAAGAAATATTTTGTTTGGGATACTGCTAACGGAACAGATCCGGGGGCAGCAAACTGGAACTCAAATACTTACTACACAGTTTACAAAACAACCGACTTTACTGCTTCCGCAGACGCCGAATTCACAAAAGACGCCAAAACCGGCCGCTATACAACCGGCACCTTTACCAACATAGAACCGGCAGAAGCCGAAGCAATTATCCACAACGGATCTACCTATAATCTCGGCATCACGAGCACTTACAATGAAGAAGGCTACAACGAAGCTATGCTTAACTATGACCATCAGAAAATGCTATATGATAACGAAATTCAAAGAATTAACGCTAAAACAGAATCCATACAACAACAAGACAGAACGTTGGAATTGAAGCTAAGGCAGCTTGATACTGAACAAAAAGCGCTTCAAACCGAAATGGATTCGGTACAAAAAGTTATCCAAAAGAACGTAGAGGTTACGTTTAAAACTTTCGCTTAGTTGTAAACCCCATTAAAAGGAAGAAACTATGTCATACAAAAACGACCACGCACTTGTAATAGCAAATAAATATGGCGCAGCAAGCTCAGCCGCTAAGGCGGAGCTTTATGAAACCTACGACCGCTTGCGCGACCTTACCGTTTCGGGTTCAGGCGCTGCAGGTTCAGGTTTTGGCACGGCCGGAAATTTCTTATGGCAATTAGCGAGCCTTTTTTCGCCAAGCTCTTTTATGCCTTTAATGGGCGGAAATAACATGATGAACATACCCGGAACATCCTACTGGTCTCCGATTACAGGCGCCACAAGCGCGCTTCAAGGCGGTAATTCGGCTTTTGGCATAGGCGGTTTAGGTTCATATTCAGGCTTTCCATCAGGCGCGGCCCCTGTTACTTGGGGCTTTGGCACAGAAGGCGCTCCAACGGGCGGTGCCGCAGGTATTGCAACGGGTTACGCAACAAGCGCAGCAGGTGTTGCGGGCTTAAACGCCGCATCATATATTGCGGGAACCGGCGCAGGTTTCAGTTTCGGGCAAAATGTCGTTCTTCCAATTGCGGGGCTTGTTTCCGGCTGGGGCGGTATATTGCAATCTATGGCGCCTTATTTAGGTGAATATGGCCTTGGCGCAATTGTTGCGGGTAACTTAATGCAAGGAACCGGAAGTGCGGCTGTTGGTGCTTACCAAAGCGTCACAGGGCAAATTCTTTCAAACGCGGATATAATTTTATCAGACAAAGTCAGAAACATTGAAACTGTATGCAAAATGCTTGATACGCAGGCTGAAGTTGTAAGAAAATCCCTCAAAGACAGCATTGAAGGCGATAACAAGCTGGCACAATCGTTACAATAAGTTATTTGACGAGCGAACAAATTTTACTTATCATGGGGACTATGAAATCTGAGAGTCCCATAGGCGAAAATTTTTTTCACAGTTCGCAGTTTTGTGAACTTTTGAAGGATGCTCGCAAATCGCAATTAAAGGATATTAAGGGAAGAATCGACGATTTGAATTCACCCGAGAACCCGCTAATGAAGGAGATTTTCGGGGATAAGACTTATGAAAAAATAAGAGCTAATAATATTGAACGCTCTTACAAAAAATTTAAGAAAGCGTAAGCAAAGGCGTGAATTGGCACAAAATTAAAGTTGCAAAAACGGCCGAGTTGAGGTTTATTTCACACCTCGATTGGCAGAGTTTGATTATAAAAACTTTCAAAAGAATGGGGCTAAAACTTGCATTGTCACAGGGTTTCAACCCTACACCGAAAGTTTCTTTTTCGCCTGCTCTACCTCTTTTTATTGAAAGTGATTGCGAAATTATTTATTTTGAAACGGTAGGACCCCTTGATGAGGCTGCTTTTGCGACTGAATTTGCTAAAAATACAAGTGAAAATGTGAAGTTGAAAGAATTTTTAAGATTTGAGGGCGATAAAAAACCGCAATCTCCCGAAACCCTTATCCAGTGGGCACAATACGAAGCGCGCTCTGCTATTGCATTTTCAGACTCATTTCGCTATAATATTAAGAAATGTTTATTAAGTGATAATTTATTTATCAAAAAAATAAACAAAAAAGGTTTTGAAAAAACAGTTGACTACAAAAGCTCGGTTAAAAATATCGAGTTTGATGAAAAAAATGAAAAGATTATTTTCACGCTCAAAGCGGGTCAAAGTAATGATATCCCGGCTTTGAGAGCGGATGATTTTCTGGCCGCAGTTTTTGGAAAAGATGTTTTATTTGAAATCAAAAGAACACAGTTCTTTGACTCAGATTTAATAGAGATTTAAGCGCAAACGCAAGTTTTTGTGTTGCGCGCATAAAGAAAGATTTAAGAGGAAACTAGTATGACAAAAAAAATTGTAATCGCTGAAAAAGACAACATTGGCGCCGTTTTAGAGGACGGCAAAGTCGCAGAGTTTTTCGTTCACAAGGGCGATGTTTTATTGGGTGACGTTTATTTATCCAAAGTGGATAACATCCTTCCTTCAATCGAGGCGGCGTTTGTAGACGTCGGTTTGGACAAAATGGGCTTTATTCACACAAATGACATTATGGGAAAAGGCCCTTTAAAAGACAAAGTTAAACCAAAACAAAAGCTTGTCGTTCAGGTAGTTAAAGAACCCACAGGCCACAAAGGCCCAAGAATGACAACAGCTTTAAGCCTTCCCGGAAGGTTTTTGGTGCTTTTACCCGAAGAAAAAGGGGTGAACGTTTCTAAAAAAATCACCTCCGCAAAAGAGCGCGCAAGGTTGAAATCAATTGTAAGTTTGTTAAAACCCGTTGGTGTCGGGATTATCGTTAGAACAGAGGCTGAAGGCCAAGCGGATAGCGAAATTCAAGAGGACATCGAGATGCTTCTTGAAAAATGGCACGCAATCGTTACCGCCGCGGACACAGCAAACCCGCCTGCACTTTTGCACCGCGACCAAGACTTGCTTTACAGGATTATTCGTGAAGCAGTAAGCGATGATGTTGAAGAAATCGTTGTAGACACACCATTTTCGCTCCACCGCGCCACACAGCTTTTAACGCACTGGAATATGCAAAACAAGGTAAAAGTTACGCTGCACAAAGGAACTGAACCATTATTGCAGACCACAGGAATTACAAAAGAAATTCAAAGCGCATTAAACACAAAAGTGAATTTACCTCTCGGAGGATATTTGTTTATCCAGCAAACTGAAGCTCTCACTGTAATTGACGTTAACTCCGGTAAATTTGTAAGCTCCGGCAGCCAAGCAGAAACAATTTTAAAAACGAATTTACAGGCATCAGAAGAAATCGCGCGCCAGTTAAAATTGAGAAATATTGGCGGGATGATTATTGTCGATTTTATTGATATGACAAGCCGCATTGACAAACTTAAAGTACTCGAACATTTTGAAATTGCGCTTTCAACCGATAAAGCAAAACCTCAAATCGGCCAGTTATCTGATTTAGGGCTTGTAGAACTTACCCGTCACAGACAAGGGCAAAGCCTTGCTGAAGTTTTCACGCGCAAATGTGATAAATGCGGCGGTTCGGGCTATATTGTGGAAGATTTCAAACTCGCTAACCCCAATGCGCAAGGTGAGATGAAGGCAAAGATGAACAAAATTAAGGGTCCCTTTGCAAGCCAAAATAATAATAGCGGCAATGAACAAGAAAACCGCAATAACAACCAAAACAACCAAAATAATGAAAATCGCAACCAAAACCAGAGTGGCGAGAATCGCCAACAAGGCAACCAAAACCAAGGGGGTGAAAACCGTCAGGGGCAACAAAATAATCAAGGGGGCAGCCGCAACAATAAATTTAATAAATTTAATAAAAATAAATTCAAGCCCCAAAGCACACCAGGTGAAGAAATAACACCAGCGCCGGTGAGTGCAGAGGAATCCTCCAAGCAAGAAAGACAAGAAAAAGCAGTTGTTGAGCAAGCCCCAAAAGAGGTGGCTGTAAAAGTTGAGGCTCCTGTAGTATCCCCAACGCCTGTAACGCCCGCAGCGCCTGAAGCTCCGATAGTTGAAAATGTCACAGACGGTAAATATCCTGCTAAAAAGGTTTCAAGAAAGGCGAAAAAGGCCGACAAGAAAGCCAAGGAAACACCTAAAGCAGAAACGCCTAAGACAGAAGCAACTAAACCGATTGCGCCAAAAAGCGAACCAAAAGTTGAAGCGGCGTCTGCTGAAATTTCAAAACCCAAAAAGCCTACAAGAAGCCGGAAACCTGCAGCAAAAAAGCCCGAAGTAACGGTTGAAAAGGGTGAATAAAACTAGTAGAATAATCTCTATGGAAAATAAAATGGACAAGGTAAAGAAAATTTTATATGTTTTTATTGTTTCGGCAATAATCAGTTTGCCTGTTGCTGCACCTGTTTTTGCACTTCCTGAATTACCACCTTTAGAAGCGATTGAACAAAATAATGTCACTCCTGAAGAAATCAACCAACCCGTTGAGCAAAGCGTAGAAATCAAGCCATCATCGGGAGAAATCGAAAGAAACAGCTTTCAGGAACCCTATGACAGAAGCGATTTGAAAAACGAGGTTGTCCCAACATCAGGAGGGGAACTTTTCAGAGTAGCAATAATGTTTTTGAAGGTTATGGCAGCGGTTTTATTGTGCGGCGGCGCAATATATTTGCTGCTTTGGTTAGTCAAAAAATATTATTATAAGGGCGAAACAAGCGCGCGCCAAGATTTTTCGCAACAAATAACAGGCAGTAGCATCGAAAACGGCGGAGATTTAAAATCGCCGCAAGATGAAAACGAGGCTTTGAAGAATTTTCTTAACCAGACAAAAAATCGTTAGGGTTAGGCATGCCTCTTGTTTTAACAAGCTCAGGCACGATTTTGTGCATCTGACAAACAAACGAATAGTTTGCTTGCGAAATCGAACATTCCTTGCAATTGCAATTGAGGGTGTAACATTCGTAAGCTTGGCGCGTCCAATTTTGGACGAGCGAATCTGAAACCTCGCCGTTAGTTTGAGGTATAAAAAGTTCTGAACCTATGATTTTGTAAGCATTTGCGCCACTCTGGTAGGGAAAATCGCCACACTCACAGTCGCAAATCTTTCGCGAATTTTTGGAGAAATCATAAACCCCCACAAAACCCCCAAAATTGTACCCTAATCAAAGTTTACTCTATATCGGCGCAACTTTGTATTAATCTTTGGATTTAACTTTTTTGGGGCGCCGCGACCACTTTCTTGGTTTTCAAATCGAAAAAATGAAGTGCGTTCTCTGGCACATAAAATTCTGTAACACCTTTAATATCGGCATCTTGCGCGATTTTAGCGGAACATTTCACGCCTTTAAACTCAAAATAAGCAATTTTATACGAACCCAAAGATTCAACAAAATCAACATCGGCTTTGAACTTAAACCCTTCTGGCGCGCCCGTTCCAAGACAAACATCTTCGGGCCTGAACCCGATTAAAACGCCTTCATTTTCAACAATGTTCATCGGCATAGACCCCATAAACGTTGCTACAAAAGTGTTTTGAGGGTTATCAAAAATGTTTTGCGGAGTATCAATTTGTTGAATTTTTCCTCCGTCAAGAACAACAATCCTATCGCCCATAGTGAGCGCCTCGACCTGGTCGTGGGTCACATAAATGCAAGTTACATTAAGTTTTTGTTGGAGTTTTTTAATTTCGCTTCGCATTTGAATTCGAAGTTTAGCGTCAAGGTTGCTCAAAGGTTCGTCCATAAGAAAAACCTTCGGTTCGCGCACAATAGCGCGCCCGAGCGCCACTCGCTGCCTTTGCCCGCCTGAAAGTTCTTTGGGTTTACGATCTAACAAATCAGATAAACCGAGCATTTGCGCGGTTTTCTCGACTTTTTCTTTAATTTGCACCTTGGGTACTTTTTTCACTTTTAAACTGAAGGCGATATTGTCAAAAACGCTAAGATGAGGATATAGCGCATAACTTTGAAAAACAAAAGCAATGTCGCGGTCTTTTGGCGGGGTTGAATTTACAACATCTTCGCCTATCAAAACATCGCCCGAGCTTTGAACCTCAAGCCCTGCGATAATCCGAAGCAAGGTCGATTTGCCGCAGCCCGACGGCCCCACAAGAACACAAAATTCCTTGTCCTTAATTTCAAGGTCAATTCCGTCCAGCACAAGTTTTTCGCCGAAGGATTTGGAAAGTTTTTTTACCTGAACCCCGGCCAATTCTAGTTTTCCTTCGCGGCCGCAAAATCAACGGGAACCAAAACACTTGCCACATTACCCTCTTTTGAAGTCACCCAAAGCTTTCCGCCCAATTTATTTAAATATTTTTCAACGCTCGCATAGGTGAAACGCACACCAACCGCACGTTTATTGGGTTCTTGAGTAATATAGTAAGGGTTTTTAATATTTTCCAATTCTTCGTCGTTGTATTTTGTCGTGCTGTCCTTAATTTCAAAAACGATATATTTTTTCTCAATGCCCTCGCCATGGATTGGGATACCTTGCGTTAGTAAGAGTTCGGGCGAAGGGTTGTAAGCAACAATGGAACAAGTTCCGACATCCATATTTTTATAAGCAGCGTCCACAAGGCTTGTCACGATTTCATCAATCATATTAGGGTCTTGAAAACAATTGCGCGAAGCGAGAGAAGAAAAATCGTAGGTAAGTGTAAGCATTTTCTTTCTAAACTTATCCTCGTAAGGTTTCAGCGCCGTGTTCAGGTGGTTTATGATGTCAAAATTTGTCGCTTCGCATTCGGTTAAACCCGATTCCAACTTGAAATAACCGAGCATTTTAGAAAAATCATAGTCAAGTTCGGTTGAATTTTTGTTGATTATTTGGATATATTTTTCCTGTTTCGGCAAAAGCTCGCCGCCGATACCGTCCAAAAGCGCGCGCGAAAAGCCAACAATCGTATTCAGCGAAGATAAAAGTTCGCTCGAAACGCTTGAAAGATAAAGGTTTTTCTTATCAACCACATTTTTACAAGCCTCAAATTCAGAGTTGATAAGGTTTTGCATTCTGTAACTGCTTGTTACTTCGCGAATACAAACATAAACATTGCCCGATTCGGGGTTTTGGCTCGCGGTAAGTTCAATAAAAATTTCTTCATTCGTGCCCGTTAAAGCCTTTGTAACCGTTGAAGAACGGGCTTTTACAACCTGATTCAACAATGAAGAACCGCCTTGAACATATTTCGAGAAAAATTGCCCGCACATATCGAAACTTGAGGCCTTAAAAAGTTCCGTCACGCGCGTGTTTACCTCTAAAATTTTTCCGTCAGACTCAACAACGAAAATCCCGTCGGGGTGGGAGTTAAAAAGGTCATCCTTTTTAGGTTTTTTAAAAAAGAAGTCAAACAATTTCATACACGATTCCCAATCTCTTTGAAAGCGATTGTATCATGCTTTTCGTGTTTTATCAAAGCGTTTCAAGATTTTCCTCAAGCGATTTAAAAAGCCCTTCAAACTTTTCAAGGTTTTTCGCTAAAAAATCCGAACCCAGTTCCAAAACCTCTGAAATCCTTTTGTAATGGGAATATGCAGCCCAATAAATTAACTGGTTTTTAACAAAATAAGTTTTTTCAAACGCGCTGTGCCTGTCGACTATTTTATCAAAAAGCTTTTGGGCGTTTTTAGAAACAACTTTTCTAAGCCCCGTTTCTTTTTTGAATTTTTCAACCTCTGCGCCGGTTTGCGCCAGATAGCCAAGCGCTTCTTTAATGTTTTCGCGGCAATCTTTTATAACGTTGTGTGCATTTTGAGTGTCGAACTTTGTTTTCACAACAACCGTTGCGGCCCGAGGCGCCGCTTGAAGGCTTTTTGCGACTTCATCAAGAGAAATATTTTCAAAGCCGTTAATTTGTGCCCCGCCGACGGAAGAATTTATAAGACGGTTTTTTGCGCCCGTGGCTTTGGAATTTTGAATTGCAAAATTTTCGAAATATTTAACAAATATCACGTAACCGCTTTGTGTAGGCAGCTTTTCACCGTTTTGGCCGTTAACCGTATAGAGGTTATTGTTCAAATGTCGCAGCCAATCATCGACAAATTTTTCGGCCTCATCCCCTGTTTTGTCCGCGCAAATTGCCTTTTTATAGTTTTCGCGCTCCCCTTCGGGCAATATAATTTCAAATTTACCCTGCGCGTTTAAAGCACAGTCCAAACCTTCATAAACACTGCCTTTTGCGTAACACTTGCCGTCTGAATAAGCCAAATCCTGGCCTATTAAAATAATCGGGTCGCAACCCATTATTTGCGCGCTGTTAAGGGCGCTATGGGAAACCGTTCCAAGGGAAGAAAGGTCGCTGTTGTCAACTTTAAGCGCTTTAGCAAGAAAATCGTTCAAGAAATTTTCTTTTGAGAAAAACACAATTTTTTCCCTGGCCTTAACGCCCCAGCAAGGGGAATTGGTGTAGGGTTCAAAAATCATCGAAACGCCCGACAAATCAAGCCCTTGGACTTGCCCGTATGTTTCTCTGGCTTCAATAAGAACGCCGAAATCAGGCGTCACGCCGTTATCCAAAAGCAGCTTCAAGGCCTGCCCTACGCAAAAAATAACAAATTTATCTCTGTTGGCCTTAATTGTTTCAATGTTTCGCGCGAGGCTCGGCCCCGCGCTCACAATAAGCGCGGCGCGCCCTTTGTGGGCATTTTTAAAATCTTTTATAAAATAAACATCGCCCGATTCAAAGTAATGAAGGTTTTTTAGGGTGTTTCTTGTAGTAAATTCGCCCAACATTCTTATTGTATTATCGGCAACAGTTTTTTCACCATGGAAATATTCCATAATGGTCGCCACTTCCTTAATTTGCGGCGCATAAACTTTATAATAGGAAGTTAAAAACGAAACGGTAATTTTGGTCTCTTTGTTTGAAAGCTCGCTTGTGTGGCGCTTCAAAGTATTCATATCCGCACAAAGACGCACATTTTTCTTTTTCAAAAGATGGGTTAAATCAACGATTTCAAGGGTGCATTTTAAAACTTCAATGTTCGGCTCAAACAAAATCACATTGCCCTTGGCGCGCGAAACAACTTCATCAAACAAATATCCCAAGCCAAGCCCGAAAAGCACGCAAAGCGAATTATTTTCATTAATGTTTTTAATATTTTTC
>JAVBQM010000079.1:0-12344 GCA_031549065.1 Candidatus Gastranaerophilales bacterium
CCTTTTTTCCAATGACTGAAGTGATTTCCTCGTAAGCCCTCTGCCAGGACCCAATTGTCCTCGTTTCGCCATAGCTCAACGGACAATGGATGCGCCCCTAGGAACAGGTCAGCGTCGAGGAAATCCGAAAGTCATACTATCGTTTCCCAAATTCGCCCTTGCGTATCTGCTCATTAATAAACGGCTCAAATTTAATAAATTCGGCCGACGTCATTTTGCCGATTTGTTCCGGCGTGAATCTTTTTACAGCCTCAAGCGCACCATTAACACCAGTCGCAGAAGCCGTTTGCAGCTTTTGTCTGGCAAGTTCGTTTTGCTGTTTCAAAGTTTCACGCCCTTCAAGAACCTGTTTAAACCTTGCCACCGCTTGGTTTTCGAGCTCGTGTACGAGGGCAAAAATTTTCTCAAATTCTTCTTTTGAAAGCTCCACGCCTGCGTTTACAAGATATTCCTTCAAACTTTTGCGCTCTTCAAGAAATTTGCTGTGTTGTTCGGCCAACTGTTCAAAATTTAGCGTATCAATTGCCACATAAGGGTTCTGAGCATCAATTAAACCATTTGAGGGCACCGCAGAAGGGTTCGCGCCTCCATTTTCAGTTTCAGAACTCGCCGCAACGTTAGATTCGGGCTGAATTTCGGCCTTTGCGTACATCTTATCCATTGCAATACGCAGGTTTTGGCGCAACAAATCGCTTTGTTCTTTGCTTATAAGACCAAATTCAGAAAAATTTTGAACATATTGTTCGATTTGCTTGATTCTTGAAAGTTCACTTTCTGTGGGTTTATCGGCTGCGCCTTGAGGCGCTGATTTTTTAGTAGTCATAATTTCTCCTTTAACAGGCGATTGAAACGATTTCCTCGTAAGCCCTCTGCCAGGACTCAATTGTCCTCGTTTCGCCATAGCTCAACGGACAATGGATGCGCCCCTAGGAACAGGTCAGCGTCGAGGAAATCGCAAAAACCGCATAATATTTATATACTAACCGTCAATGTCGCTAGTGCAGCAGGGTTTACAACCAAACCGCCAAACGTGTATAGCCCGCGAACAATCGAGTCAAACGAGCTTTGCGCGCGAATTGTCTCGATTTTGGTCAGTTGTGAGGCGTATGTCATGCCCGCTTTTGTGCCCGCTAAAATAACGTAATGGTTTGAATTTTTGCCCGCATTATTGGTCACAAACACGTCAAGACCTGCGATTCTTCCTACTGAGCCTTGGCGAACCGTTGCATCACCTGCATTTGATGCTGTCACAAATTGCGGTGACAATAACAATAATTCTTCAACGTCAGGGTGAACAACAACCCAGCCTTGGTTTTCGCCGTTTAGCGCGCCTGATAATTTCAAAACTTTCGCCAAAGAAACGAATTTTGAATATACAGTCGCAGAGGTAATCGCGATAGGTGAAGCGCTTGTACCGAGCTGATTTGCGGCTTTAGTGTTAACGTAAAGGCCGAACAAATAAGCGTCAATTGCGGCTTCAATGCCTTTTTTGGCTTTCTCTGTTACCGTATCTATAATGCTGACGCTGCTTTGCGCTTCTGCGATGTCAGGCACGCTGATGCCGAAACAAACTTTTTGGCTTAATTCCAAAATGGTTGGGGTGGTTGAAAGTGTACCATAGCTTGAAATTGAACCTGTGTAAGGCGATGCTGCCACGCCATCGGGGGAAATGATGTTGATTGATTCGACACCTTTGTCCGCATCGGCCTGATAGTCACGGTTTACGACCTGTAACATTGCTGTTGTTTTGTCAAGCCCTGCGTTGATTTTTTGGCTCCAAATCGAGCCTGCGAATTCAGAATAATTAGTTGACATTGTGCTTCCTTTCTTTTTTTGTTGTAAAGGGTTTATTTGTGGGGGTAATGGGGGTTTTCACGCGCTTCAGACTACTCGGCCCGATGCACTTTTGAAATTTCATACAAAGGCCGTTACTGGTGAAATAATCTGTCACGCCTGCGTTTAAAAGGGTTCGGGTCGCATTATCCGAACCAAGATAAAGGTTCACGATGATGCCCGTAAGTTCAAATTCCATGCTTGTTTTCAGGTTTGTGCACTTCCAAAAAGCGTGTTTTGTGAACATTTCATTTTCCGCAACGTCTTTAATAGAGCGAATTTCAACCTCTTGGTTATTTTGTTCAAGGGTTGCAAGGGTTTCGGCCTCTATGGGTTCTGTGGCCTTTATTGGTTTTATGGCCTTCGCGGCTTTTTTAGCCTTTATAGCCTTTGCGGGTGCGTTTTTTTCGCCTTTATTCATCTATCAAAACCTCTTTAAATTCAATCGCAACAAGCGCAAATTCATCGCCCGCGTTTTCGCCTTCTATATGGAGCTGCACAGACACATTAGAGTCGAAAACCTCTGTGCGGTAAGTCTCTTCAAACAAACCTGACCAACAAAAGCCCGCTTCGTCATCGTTTTCAGCCCATTTTGAATCAAATTCATCTTGAGTGCCGTATAATTCAACAAATACAAGGGTATTTGGCAAAACTGTACGTATAAATTCAATATCTGTACGGTTTTCAGCGATATAATCCTTTGAAACACTGAATTTAAAAGCGTTATCGCATTCTTCATCTAAAATAAAATTCAAATTTTCAATGATTTTTCTTGTATTCGGAAGCCCGAGGTGGAAAAACGGGGTGGAAAGCCTGAACTCGATTGGCTTTGAGCTGAAATTGTTTCCGATATTTTCTTGAAAAATTTCACCGCGCGCGCTGCCTGTTAAAATTTCGCCGTTAACCGCTGCAGCAGTAATGATTTCATATGGTATAACCCTTTTAAACCACGCCCCGCAAGAATAATCGTAAATCCAAGCTGTGTTGAGGTAATCAGAGCTTGAAAAAGGCACAAAAAACCAAACTTGATTTTTCGTTTTGCGGGAGGTGGCAAGGGTTTGAGACGCGCGCGCGAAATCGAATTGAGAGAATAGTGGTTGGATATTGTATGCGATGTTATCAGAAAGGGCGATTTGAGCGAGGTCTCCGGTTTGTTCAAGGGCAAAAACCCCATTATTATTAATAAAAAACTGTTTGTTGTTGTCTGTAATCACGCCCTGATGCGAAACTGCGCCCAAGTCGGCAAAACGCGAAATAGAAAATTCCCCGGGGTTCGAACCGCTCAAAAGGTAGACCCCGTCTTGTTTATAGATGGCCAAACATCCGTTATATTCACACAGCGCAACGATTTTGCTTGTGCTCGAAAAGAATTTTGAAATATAGCCCGCATCATCAGGGCTCACCCAGTCGTTGTGGCTTCCCAGTGCTGAAAAATAAAGGGTTGAATCTTGCGCAAGCCAGACTCTGCTTGCATATATCGCCCCGACATTCGTCTTAAGCGGCTCTCCTTCAAGGTTCAGCGCGCCGACATCGCTGAAACCGCGCGTTGGCGTGAGTTTAAAAAATTCGGACGAATTTTCTTTCGTAAAAATCAAAACCCCATCGTTAAAATGGGCAAAACTGACCGCCGAAACCCCGTTATCGAGCGTTTTTTCAAGGGTTACTTGTTTCAAAGCGCCGTTATAATAATAAATTTTGCCCTCTATGGTCACAAAAATAAAGCTATCACTGTTTTTCGGGTATTCATAGATGCCACAAATCCCCTCTTCATTTTCAAGTTGTAAAACCAAACGATTACCCTTTTGGCTGCGCACACCTTGATTTTTCAACAATTCAACATTAAAACTGTCGTCCCAGTAAAGCTTCTGGGTGTTTATGCCAAGGCCAACCTTAGTCTTAGAAAGGTTCACACCCCCGGACAAATTATAATAAAATCCTTCTAAATTATTTTTAGACATTCTTAAACCACCTCTAATAAACCGTTCCCGGCTCTTTTCATAAACAAAACAAGCGCGCCCGAACGGTTTTGCACCCCGAATTTATTAAAAATATTAGACAAATAAGTGTCCACTGTTCGATTTGAAATACCCATGCAGTGCGCGATTTCCTTGTTCTTCATCCCGGTGGCAAGGAGCGACATGACTTGTTCTTCCCGTTTTGTCAATCTCATTTTTAACTTCTATCCTCTTTATTACCACCTATACACCAAGCAAAAAAAATTTTCGGAATGTATTTTCCGCATCTGTGAAGGTATTTTTTTTTGATTGTTTGGCGTAAAGTTTTAAGTAAAAAAAGGGGGCAAAAAAGCCCCGTTGTATTAATATGGCTTACTGTAGTAAGGCCTTACGCCTTATCTGTAACCAATTTATCAATCTTTTTACCTAAAATAAATAAGTAAAAATACCTACGTGTTTTTACCTAATTTTTCCAATATTTTACAAAATTTTCCAACAATTTCCAGTGCTTTTTTGGTACGCAATTTTTTGGAATTTTAACATAGTTAATATAAGGGGTAATTTGCACGATTGCTTACAGCCGCTCGGCTTCAGACCCTATAATGTGTTCAAACTCTTTCAGGGCGTACTTTTCAATCAAATGCCTCGCAATTTTAGAATGCTTCAACCAGAAACTATCGGCGGAATTAAGCCATTTGAGCGCTTCTTTGCGCGAATAATTCATCGGGTTAAACCCCTCTTCACGTATTTTCTCATGCTGTTTAATCAATTCTTTTGTCTCTTCTATTGAAGGAATAGCTTTCCCTCCAGGCTGAAAATAGTTTTGCTGATTACCATTAAACCCTTTCGCCCCCTTAAAAAAATTAAAAGAACCCTTTTTATTTATTTGTTCATATTTATTTGTTAGTCCGACATTTTGACGGGGTTCACACCCGACATTTTGACGGTTCCTTTCAGACATTTTGACGGTATTATTCAAATTTAGCTCCGTTTTTTCTTTATTTTGAGACAAACCCACAAGCTCAAAAAACGTGGCCGTAAAAACGTAATGGTTGACCCGTTTTGTCACATAAGCCACTAAACCCTTTTCTTTCAGCTCCTTTGCCGCTCTTTCAGCCGAACGTTCAGACATACCGAGCTTTCTGGCGACAGTGGCCTGAGAGGGAAACATTGTCTTATTGTTGGGGTTATAGTGGCTACAAAGCGCCCACAGAAAGAGTTTTGCGCTTGCGGTCAATTCCGTGCGAGAAAAAATTTCACTCTCATAAAGCAACTTGGTAAGCTCAAACTGGCTTATATTAACCTTGTAAATAATTGTGGGGCTTGATTTTTCAAGCTCTTCACGTCCGGATGTGTTTTCCAAATCCAAACTTTCAATCTTTTTCAATCTTTTCATAATTTTTAAAAAATAAAAAACGCTGTAATATAACAATAATTTGACAAATCCGCCCTTTGTGTGCCCTTTAAGTGTGCGAAATATTCCAATAAATTCCAATAAAAAATTAATTCACACAACACCAAGACAACAAATATTCCAAAATTTTCCAGAACGAAAAATCTGGAATACGTTATGTTGCAACACTTTTGGGTATTAATAAATTAATTTTGCCAACATCAAAAAATTCGGCACAAAAAAACTTGCTTAATTGCCAAAATCTGCTATAATAACTCTATTAGTTGATATGTGCTTCTTTCGAAGCGCATTTTTTATTTTCAAGCCTCCTTTTGCTCTAACTAACATTGGAACACGCGTCCATGTTAAGTTGTTTCTATCCGTAAATCTTCGCCGTACTTATGTTTCAGGGTTTATGTTACATTTATTATCCCCAACTATGCTTCAGTATAAAACCATGCTACAATATTTGTCAAGGCGTTAATTCCACTTTCATACGCGTAAATTACTGAATTTTACTGGAACTTACTGGAAATTATAAAAAAATACAGGAAAACAAGTATGCAAAATCTTAAACTATCCATTCAAGAAGCGCAGGAATTGCTTCTTATGAGCCAATCTTCGGTATATTCGTGGATTGACAAGGGCAAATTACAAACCGCTGACGGGCCAAGCGGAAAGCTTATTGTAATTTCTTCAAACGAAGCAAATCAAATTCGAGAACTTAACCTAAAATCTAAGCGCAATAAGGCTTCTAAGCAAGTAACAGGTGCAGACACCTCCTTCCGTGTTAATTCCAGTAATTTACAAGAAGAAACTGAAATTTTAAGGGAAAACATCGAGACTCCAACCCCTGCAACCTTTACTGACAGACTGGTTTTAGAACTTAAAGAACTTGCAATGGAGGCGGGTAAATATAAACAGCTGGAAATTATTAGAAACGAAGAAAAAGAAAATGCGAAGTATTGGCAAGAGAAATTTTTTGAAATAAACCATGCCTTAATTGAAAAAAATTACGAAATCAGCGCATTAAACCAACAAATAAGTGAACTTAAAGCCGAGTTAGAAAAGGCCAAAAAGCGCAAATGGTTTGGGTTGTAAACAAAAGCTGTGTGTGGAGTTAAAGCCTTTGTGCCCGCGCTTACCCTTTTATAAAATAATCATAAATTTTGTCAATTTTCACTTTAATTTCGCTAAATTGTTCCTTGAGTTCGCTCACTGAAAACACAGTCGCAAAGCGGCTTTCAATCTCTCGAAGAATGTCGCGGTGGCGTCTTTCCAACTGTTCGGGCGTTACAAACAGCCGATTTTGAAGAAACACAAGGAAAATCAACAATATTAAGGGTGCAAATTCAATTATTTTGTCAAAATTCATAAAATCCTTTCTTGTCTTATAATAAATGGGTAAAACATAAGGGGCACAGCTCTTTCAGGTAATCGGAAAATAATATTCCACAAGGTAACTTGCCGCGTCAAACGGGTGGCCGAGGAACTTCGGGGAGCAAGAATTTGTGCCAGAAGCACCTGTTTTGATTTGGTGAAAAGTCGGCAAATCCAACTGTGACGTGCCTTCGCGATAACGTAAATTATTTATGTTGTAAAGCAATTTTTCACATTTCGGGTCGACAAAAAGCGTTCTTTCGCCGCGAAAATTTTTGACTTTAGCACAAAACGCGGCTATTCGGTTTTTAATTGGTGGATTGTAGCGTCGCAGAGCGATTTCCAGGTTTTTATAACCGTGTGCAATCAGTAAATTTCTTAAAATTACGTAATTGGTAAATTCGCTTACCGTGCTTCGATTATCGCCGCTTGCATCGCCGTTAATTACGATACCGCCAAGGTGAGCAGGGTAGCGGCTCAGAAAAACCTTTGCGGCGTCTGTGGTTGTGGTGTTTTCAAGCGCAATTTCGTCAATGAATTTCACGCAATTGCCCTCTATGTGGGCGATTAACCAACACATCGGGTCAACGTTAAAATCACAAGTAAGGTGCAAAGGCGCTTCAATATTATATTCTAGCGTTTTTGTATTTTCAATGCCAAAATCTTTGACCACAAGGGGCGATTCGCTTTCGTCAAATTGCCCTAAAACGTTCATTCTGTAGTACTTTTCGTCATATGCAGATTTAAGTTCTTCGCAATAACCTTTGGGCAAAAATTCGTTTTCGGTCGTTGGGGCAATGATAATGCGGTAGTTGGGCTTTTTATTTTCAACAAAAGTCCTGTAAATCCAACCGCGGCGCGCTTCGGGGTTGGTGTGTCCGAAAATACGATATTTAAAGCCTTTCCAACTTGCCCGAGGGCTTTGGCGCATGCGGCCGAGAAGCATTTTAAAGGTCTCTTCAGGCACATCAGACATTTCTTCGATTTCAGCGAAACCCAGGTTTAAACTTTTGAGTTTGCTCGGCTCGTCAAAATGTCGAAACATAATCACAGAGCCGTTTTGGAACTCAATTTTTTGTTGTGTTTTGTTGAAAGTGTATTCACGTTCCTCACGAAAACCCATGTTTTCAAAATGACTGAAATAGCTTGCAAGAGTAGTATCACGCACTAATGAGTATGTTTGCGCGCCCACAAGGCCTAAAATTCCGGGAAATTTTAAGGCAAGTAAAATCCCCAAAAGCGAACCTGCAAAGGTTTTCCCCGAACCGAACCCGCCTTGATAAACACAGACGTCAAGCTTGTAATTATGTGGAATTTCCAGGAATTCTTTTTGGCTTTTTAATAACTTATACTTCATTTTATATTTTCTGCAACAAAAGAATCCCGGAAATAGGCTTCTGAGCGACTTTGTCGCACGTCGCCATCGTAGTGTTGCGCTCCCGTCCGCTCGCCGCGGCCGTCAGTTCCACACCGGCTTGCGCATGGAATTTCCAGGAATTCTTTTTGGCTTTTTAATAATTTATAATTTATCACGTTTTATGCGCGCCTCCTTTTTAAGGTGTTGGCGCAACATCGGTTGAATTAGTGCTAAGCTCTTGTGGTACAAGGAATTTATCTGAATTTTCAACTCCAAGTTGTTCAAGCGCAAATTTAAAACACTCATTCCAATCAATTTTCCTGGAAAATTCTGGAATTTTAGAGAATCCGACAATGGTTTCAGCCATTTCTTTTTGCCTGTATTTGCGCTCATAGCTTGCTTTTCTATCAGAATAACGGTAAATATAATCACAGCTGTGAAGCTCATCATCCCTTTCGCCGCACATAAAATTGGCTATGGTATCGCCCACTTTTTGCACCATCGGCAAAATAACTTTACGATTAATAGAGTCTATAATCAAGTTAATACGGGCACTTTGGCCATTCGCGCTTTGCGTAAGTTCGGTCGCTGTGCGCATATTCGGGGCGATTGCGCCGCCCATGGTTCTGTAAATGCCTGTGGCAGACTCGATACAGCTTTTGAAATATTGAATAAAATCCCAACCCGCAAGCGCAGGGCTAAAATTAAGCGGCACAGGGCTTTGTGGCAATAAAGAGCTGTCATATTCAATAATTTTGCCCGGTGACACCTCTTGCGCCCCCTTAAACGCCCCTTTTGGCGCTAAATATGGCGGATTGACTATTAAGGAATAGGCATCAAGCTGTTTATTTAGTATGCTTGAGGCCACAGAATTAAGCGAAAGTATTGGTTTTAAAGGTGATACGCCCCTTTTTGTAATCGGGTTTTCAACCAAATTCGCATAAATAAAAGGTGAATTAATATAAGGATTTTCTTCAAAACGAACCACAGCTTGCCTTGCGGCGACAACAACAAGGTGATTTTTGAACGCTTCGCCCGTTGGACTTTTAAAATCACCCCAAAATTCAAGAACCTCGACAAGCCCTTCTTTAAAGCCTTTTGTACCTTCTTTTGCGCTTAAACCTTCTCTTAGTTGATTCTCCACCATAGCATCAAGAAAAACGTTGTGCGGGTTGGCTTTTAGCTCTTCAAGGTCAAGCCATGTGCGATAAATTTTAGGGCAACTTTCCCAGTTTTGAGCGCGCGCGATATCAAATACAAAGTCTTGTGGCGCAACTGTTTTCACGCTTGCGCCGTCGAAAACGGTTTTGTGGCTTACACAATAACCATTTGCTTCGGCGTTCCAACGTCGAATGGCCTTTTGGCGGTTTTCCCACCCGATAAACAGTGTACATTCGCCCGTTTCGATGATATTATCCACAATTTTTTCAATCTGTTCGCGCAAATTCATCTCCTCAAAGGCGCAAACAAGGCTCTCCTTTTGCTTTATAGCCAATCCTGTATTTTCCGCTTCCACTGCTGAAACGTCGAAAAGCCCTTCAGGGTGCGAATATAACACATCAATTATGTGCGCTTTCATTGTCTGGCACTGTTCCCATAAATCTGGCAACTCTAAATCGCTTGTCCAGCCTTTATTAACACCTTCGCGTAGGCCGTAAATGCGCTCTTGAAGCGCCTTTATCTCGCCCAATTGCCCTTCGCGCGCGTTGTTAAATTTTTCGAACATGCCCCCGATTTCTTCGGCAAAAAGCGCCATTTTGGCTGCTGTGGGGGTTATTTTAGTTATTTTTTCCATAATTTCTCCTTATTTTTGCTCAGGTGATAGGACTTTTTTACAAGCCCCGGCTTGCGCGCTCATATCTTCTCCTGGTTCAGCCCGATAATCCTTGTCAATAGTGATTTTTCATCTTCGATGCCCATAATTTCCTTTGAATGAAGTTGTTTGCAGAACCCATCAAGCGCTCGAAGCAATATCTGCGGGTCTTTCGGCTCATCGTTAATTGAAGCCGAAGCCCAGTTTATGAGCTCTAAATATTTTTGTATTGCAAACGCGCCATAATCTTCCTCAGGTCTGGATTTCGCGCTATTATTGCTATTTTCCTTTTTTTTGACTGTCTTCATATTTCTTAATAACCCTTGCATTCTTTTTTAAAATTTGTTATTATGACTTTGTTGTTAATGCTTCGGCTAGTATAATCTGGTGGCTACGGCCACTTTTTTTTGTGTGCGCGAGCCGGGTGTGTAAGGCCGATGTAGCCGCCGATGGCTTTCGGATTTTTGCACAAGCGCCCCTAGGTACAGGTAAGCGTTGCAAAAATCACTTCAGCCATTTTAAAAATACTTCACCCTCCATCGCTCAAAATCCCCCAACTGATAATGCTTTCGGGCTTTCCGCGCAAAAGCGTGTCAAAGCGCCCGACCCCCTCGACGCTAAAGCCGAGTTTCTTCAAAATGCCTGTTATGAAAGGGTTTGAGCGGAATGTTTCGCATTTAAGTTTTTTGAATCCGAGCCGTGAAAAGCAATATTTAATGAACTTTTGCCCGCAAATATTCACCGTTTCGCCCCAAAATTCTTTTTCGATGACAGCGCCGATTGTGCCGCAATAATTAGTGTTTTCGCGCCCCACAAGGTCATATAAATAACAAAAACCCACAAACTTGTTGTCTTGCTTACATTTTACAACCCAAAAATATTTTCCCGCTTCTGCCACAAGCTCTGCGACCCTTTGAACTAACTCATCGCCTTGCGCCACGCGGAAATCATCAAAAAGTTGATAACGATATTTTTGGCACAATGAAATAATGCGGCAAAAATCTTCCATATCGCCTATTGTCGGGGTTTTTTGCCCCCTATTCAGTTTATTAAATTTATACATTTTGAGCCTTTGCGCTTGCTTTTTTTGAAAAATTCACTATAATTAAAAGGGTAAAACGGAAGAATTTAGAGGGTTTTTTTATGGAAATACCGGTACAAGAAGTAATTTTGGAACAATACAAGATTTATAACGAATCAAAAGAGGCGTATATCGACCGAAACTTCACTACTAACAGGTTTTACACGATTTTGTGCCTTTCAATCCTTTTTGTTACCTATATTGTGCATATTTTTACGCCTGAAATTCTAATAATGTTGGGCGTTTGCACCCTCGGGATGTTTACAAGTGCGCTCTGGTGGCTGAATGTGGACACTTATAACGCGTTGATTAAGATTAAATATGCCCGCGTTCTGGAAATTTTGGAGCAGTCGCTGCCTAAACAACCCTTCCGTGACGAGTTTAACGAGGCTGTGAATCTTCGCCCCGACAAAAAAACTTTTGTGTTCGCCGATGTGCAAAAAGTGTTTGCATCGTTGATTTTCCTTTCATTTGCGGTTATTGCCGTGTTGAATGCGTTTGTGTTTTTGCGTCGCATGGGGGTTTCAACCGATCCGTTGCCGCCGATGTAGCTTTTTCAAGCTTTTTTGAGCGGTTTTGTCGTGCGCTTTTGGTGTTTGTTGCCAAAATTTAGCGGTTTTTTAGCGCGATTTTTGCCCCTATCGACTCCGTGGATGAGTTATGTTTATGCGCGGTTCATTTTCGCGGCTTAAACAACACTCTGCTCTGAGCCGCCCTAAAGCGCGGCAGTAGTTGGCGTTCCAGAACCCGAATTTGACAAAAGCGGGGTTGGCCTTGGTTTTTGTTGTCGCGCCATAGACTAAAATATCGTCGCAAAAGGGTTTCGGGATGATTGAAACATCTGTGGGTTCTTCAAAATTTTCTTTTTGAACGCCGTTTGCGTTAACGGCCGTATTGGCTGAACAATAGATTATGCTCAGGTTTCGCTCTTTTCCGCTTTTTGGCAATATAAGCTTTTTGCCTGACACGGCGTAATATCCGCCCGTGAGGTTCTCATAATCCCCGCTATATTTGAGCTTCACGCCCCCATCTTGAATTGAAATTATGCGGCCGTTAATCGGATTTTCAACCTCTGTAAAATTTTCAGGGATTTTCAAATCCGATTTTTGACGCAAAAAATCCCAATCCGAACTTGTACAAACTTCCGAATTTACGCGTTTTATGTTTTCCAAAACGCGCAGGTGTTCGTTTTTGTAAATTGCCGAAAAGTCGTTCACGGGGCGGAAATTCAGCTCTAAGAGCACTTTATTAAAAATTTCAAGATAGTTCATCTTAAATGTTCCTTATAATTTATTTTCTTTGTATAACAGGTTTTTTGGTGCTGTTTTAACATAATTGAAAGGTAGTGATAATGTACATTATGTAAATTCCATTAATAAAAATCACTCCAACCTTTTTTCCAATGACTGAAGTGATTTCCTCGTAAGCCCTCTGCCAGGACCCAATTGTCCTCGTTTCGCCATAGCTCAACGGACAATGGATGCGCCCCTAGGAACAGGTCAGCGTCGAGGAAATCCGAAAGTCATACTATC
>JAVBQM010000075.1:0-2641 GCA_031549065.1 Candidatus Gastranaerophilales bacterium
AAACTTGCCAAGGCTAAGGACTTGGAAGGCGAAGTATAAGGCTACTAGAGAAAGGAAAATATGGAAGGCGCAATAAATACAGGTTTAGTAATTTTAATATACGTTTCAGCGCTGTTTTTGGTTGTTGTAGGCGGTTTTTTAATAAAACTTTTGTTTGATTTATCAAAGCTTGCACAAACCGCGCAAAGTACGAGCGAGGTTATCCAAACAGAACTTGAACCAACACTTACAGAACTGCGTGAGGCCGCAGGGTCGGTAAAACATATTGCCGCAAACGCGGATTCTAACATCTCCGGGCTTCAAAGCACTATTTCCCGCGCTTTTGACACCTCGTTTCAACTCGGGGGCAAGCTAAAAGGGCTTTTAGGCGGTTTTATGCAAGGTTTAAACTGCTGCTTTAAATTATTTAGAAAATAAAGCAGTGCGACACTTTTAATTAATCAAGAAAGAATCAAGAAAGGAAAATATTATGTCAGTAGGAAAATTTATCGCGGGTTTTGTTGTGGGCGGCGCAGTTGGCGCAATTGTGGGCATTTTGCTTGCACCGCAATCAGGTGAAGAAACAAGAGAAATTTTGAGCGAAGGCGCACAAGACACTTATAAAAAAGCCAAGACAACCGTTCGTGAAATTCAAGATAAAGCCGATGACGTGATTGACGAAATGCAAAAAAAGGGTGAGGATATCATTTCCAAAATCCAATGCATGATCAATAAACAAAAAGAAGAAAGTTTTGCGACTGACTAGCCTTTCAAGCTTTTAAACACCATTAAAATTAAGCAATAAAGCTCAAAGCGCTTTCAACCTGCACTTGTTCAGGTTCGCTTTGTGGTGCCCTGAAAGGGTTTTTGCTTGAAGAAGAGCCTTTTTTATCTTTTTGTGCGCTGTAAACTTCTAAATTTCTTTGAAGCGCGAAAACATCTTTGATGCTCTCGGTTTCGCCTTCTTGAACAGCAGGCTGCATTTTGCCTTCAACCTGTTTAGTAATTGAAGAAGCTGCGTATAAAGAAGTTGCGGCTTGAGCGTTTAAGAAGCCCGTAGAAACAGGAGTTTCAACTTGCATTTGTGAATTTGTTAACGAAATTTGTTTCTGAACTTCCAAGCTTGTTTTTGAGTTGTAAAAATCAACTCCAAGTTCGGGGCGTTTAAACGCGGTTAAGTTCACATTTGAAAGGTCGCTTTTCTGGTTGGCGCGCTCTAAAATTTCAGCGCTAACCTGTTTGACGACATTAACGTCAATTCCTGCCCATTTTGCTGATATTGCATTCGTTCCGATACCCATAGCCATTTTCTTTATTGTCTCCTTACAAATTGGTTATCGGCCCAAAGGGCATCATGCTTTAGGTTTTCATTGGCTATTGTTACATTTGTTTTACATTATGTTGACCGGAAGTTTGATTATTGTATGATTATATTATGAATATACGAGTAGAAAATTTATGATATATAAAAAAAGAGAAAGGCTGGAACCTTTCTCTTTTTTTATATGGGTGCAGAGATGAAGAAGAATTTAAAAGGCGAAATAGTAAGCTTAGAGCGTATTTGCGAAGACGGATTTGAAATAAAATTCAAGTCTGATTTAGAACAAATCGCGCCAGGGCAATTCTTTTCAATTCTTTGTCCGCCCAAAATTTTAAGACGGCCATTTGGTGTTGCTTCTTTTAAAGACGGGGTTTTTGGGGGCATTTTTAAACTTCGAGGAGAAGGAACAATATATCTTTCCGGGTTAAAAAAGGGCGATATGATTGAGTTTAATGCTCCACTAGGTAACGGTTTTCACCTTGAAAATAAGCGTTCGCTTCTGGTAGGCGCAGGTGTCGGAGTCGCTCCGCTATTTTATTTGAGAGAGAAACTTAGAGAACTTGGGGCAGAAACCCTTCTGATATCAGGCTATAAGGCTGAATGTGAAATTATCCCGGGCGCAGATTACGACAAAATCGGCGGCAGTATTTTGGATGATGTTGAAAAATACATTGAAGAATTCAAGCCTGAAAAAATTTATTCCTGCGCGCCGGAGATAGTTCTGAAACTGTTATCGGGTATCGCCAAAAACCACGGAATTGAAATTGAAGTTGCTATGGAAAAAACAATGGCCTGCGCTATGGGAGTTTGCAGAGGTTGTGTTATTGAAATCGAACGCGATGGCAAGCGTCAAAACGCCACAGTCTGTTCCGACGGACCTGTTTTCAAGGGAAGCGAGGTAGTATGGCAGTGAATTTAGAGCAAAAATTTAGTGCCAAAAAAGGCGGTTTCACCCTGAAAAACCCTATTATTGCGGCAAGCGGAACCTTCGGCTTCGGCAGGGAGTATGACGCTTTTTATGATATAGGCGTTTTGGGCGGCATTTCCTCCAAGGGGCTGACCTTAGAGCGCAGAGAAGGCAATGATTCGCCGAGGATTGCGGAGACAGCCTCCGGTATGCTCAATGCCGTAGGGCTGCAAAACCCCGGTGTGGAGCATTTTATAAAGCATGACCTTCCGTTTATGAAGCAGAAGGGAGTGGTTGTTATTGCCAACGCCGCCGGCAGCACGATAGACGATTATGCGAGGATTTGCGCCCGCCTTTCGGAGACGGAAGCCGATATGATCGAGCTGAACATCTCTTGTCCTAATGTCAAGGAAGGAGGCATCGCGTTCGGCGTG
>JAVBQM010000103.1:0-2797 GCA_031549065.1 Candidatus Gastranaerophilales bacterium
AGCATACTGCAAGTTCTCGGCAAAGCCTTGGGGAAGCGAGGCAGAATCCAATTGTTCCAACTTATCTAAATTTTCGCTTAAATCGTCTTGAAACAGTTGCTCGTATTTTTTCAAATCTTCATCACTTAAAAGGGTGTGACAAAACTCGTGAACTTGATTTAAAAGCGACATAACATCACTAAATTCAAGGCCAATATATTTGTCATCGCGCGATGTCGCACCACCGATGCTTTCTTGCGACAATTTTTCTCTTAATTCAGTCGGCAGGCCAAATTTTTTCCATTGTTCAGCGTTGTTACCATCTGTTGTCACGCAAAATCTTTCTATCTTATTAAAAGCATTTTTAAGGTTTGGTTGTTTTGCAAATATAACATCAAATTCTTGTTCTATAAGCGGTAACCAGCCTTTATTCTCTTCATCAGTTTTGTCGTAATAAATAGTCGGATACAATTCGCCCAAGCTTGAAATATCTTCTGACATTGGCCCGGCGACATAGTCCTCCTCAAGGTGTTTTTTGAGTCTTTGATTTTCCGTTTGCTGTTCAATAATTTGCTGTGTTAGTCTATCAAATTCCGCCCTGTCTTTGTCTAACTGGTCCAATTCAAGTTTAAGTTCACGACCTCCTAAACCCAACACGAGCATTAACGCCAAGAATTTGATAACCTTGGTACTGGTGCGTGATTTAAAAGGTTTTTTGGTTTTATTGGACTCCTCCGGAGGTTCTTCTTGCGACGCGCCAAAATGCACACTGTCATAGCTCATAGGGCGTGTTGCGAAGCTTTTTGCAGACGAAATTGGTGTTGTTGTATAAGTTTTTGGCAAAATAGGATTAATAAACATACTGTTATAAACCTTATAAAGAAAAAAATTGCCCGTGCGCTATTTTTTGGGTGTGATTTTTGAGAAATCAGCAACTGTATCAAACCTTGATTTCACAAGATTTAGAAGTTCAAAACGATTTTTGCGGATTTCTAAATTTTCATCCATAACAAGGGTTTTTTCAAAAAACGCAGAAGTTGTTTTTGCAAGTTCACCAAGATTTTCATTAAGATGCCAAGAATTGTAAAGCGCCTTTTCTTCGTTATTTGCAAATTTCGAGGTGTCAATTACACCCGTATACTCTTGCTTTGGAACGATTTTCATAATTCTGAGTGCGCTTTCATGAATTATTGCAAAATCTTCACTCGCAACAAGTTCTTTTAAACGTTCAACTTTTTCTATATATTCATAAACATTATCGAGCGCGCCTTCAAGGGCCGCTTCAAGAAGTTCTTTGTCGTATTTGCCGGAGAGCATTATAACAAGCCTGTCGGAAATAAAGCCCGTGATATCGTTAAAAAGAACATCTTCTTGCGCCACATTAAATTCGGCTTCTAAAATTGCAAGGGTGTGTTTGATTAATTGCGCCAAATTTAGATTAAGCTTGTGTTCAAATACTGTGCGTAAAATCCCTAAAACCGCACGCCTTATGCCAAGAGGGTCGTTCGAACCGCTCGGGCGTTTTTTCTTTTTATCACCCTGGGTGGACAAGAAAACCGTGCAAATTGTATCAATTTTATCAGCAATACCGACGATTTGTCCAACTCGAGTTTCCGCAGTCTTGCTCTCTGCGCCAAGAGGGAAGTAGTGTTCCAGGATGCCTTTTGAAACAGCATCACTCTCGCCGTTATTTTTAGCGTAAACCGCGCCAATAAAACCTTGCAGTTCGGTGAATTCAAATACAAGAGTTGTGGATAAATCTGCTTTACAAAGAAGAGCAGTACGTTCAATATCGGCTTTGGTTTTATCATCCAAATTAAACGCTTCTGCGATAGCTTGCGAAATTTTTACCACGCGCTGAGTTTTATCGTAAAGCGTGCCGAAATCTTTTTGAAAGGTCATTCCTTTGAGCGCTTCAAGCTTTTGCTCCAAAGTAGTTTTGCCGTCTTCACGATAGAAGAAAATGCCATCTTCAAGCCGCGCGGTTACAACCCTTTGGTTGCCGTTTTGAATGTTTTCAAAACCTTCTTCACCCACAAAATTTGCCATTGTGATGAAAGAATTTAAAAGCTTGCCGTTTTTATGGAGCGGGAAATACCTTTGGTGTTTAGACATTACGGTTGTTGTTACGATATCGGGAATTTCAAGGTATTTTTCGTCAAACTGACATAAAACAGGTACGGGCCATTCTGTAATAAAAGTGATTTCTTCAAGAAGTTCCTCGTTAAAGGCAAAATCAATCTCGGCGCCAATTTCTGCCGCTTTTTTTGTTGCTGAATCAATAATAAGTTCTTTGCGTTCATCTTGCTTTATAACAACATTTACAGCGCGTAATTTATCAAAATATTCATCGATTTTGTTGATTTCAATTTTATTATTCGGACAATAACGGTGTCCAAGTGTAGTTTTGCCGCTTTTTTTATCGATGACGGTTAAATCGAGCACTTCATCGTTATACAAAGCTAAAACGTTTTCAATCGGGCGTGAAAATTTCACATCCAAGTCGCGCCAGCGCATAAAGTGCGCGCCTTGAAGCTTTAAAATAATTGCTTCAACGCTCTCTTGAAGCAAGGTTTTAGGACTTTTGGCAACTTGTTTCACGCGCGCCCAAATATAACCTTCTTGTTCAAATAAATCGGTTTCATTAACTCCGTTTTTATTTTTAAAACCAAGCCCCGCAGGCGTTAGTGCACCTGATGAGTCTTTTGCAATTGTGAGTATCGGGCCCTTGATAAGCTTTGCGCCGCCACTTTGCGCCTCTTGAATTCCTTTAGCTGCAACAGCCAATCTTCTTGGTGTGGCATAAGCTTTAATCCCG
>JAVBQM010000057.1:0-3875 GCA_031549065.1 Candidatus Gastranaerophilales bacterium
GGGCTTTTGAAAGCCTATAATAGTCTAATGCTACAAAATGCAACTAAGGCGATTACACAGGCCTTTAGCGGAAGTTTTATAAAGAAATTGAGCCAATACCTTCACGATTGCGTTCGTGAAGAAGTCAAAAGTTCAACTTTCCGCAACCTCAAAGGCGATAAAGACAACAAATGGCAGGTGGTTCAAGGCGAAGAACAACTGCTGACCAATTTTGACGCGCCCTTAATGTTGGACGGGTCTGACAGTCTTTTGACTGAACTTATGCTCCAAGGCGAAATGAGCCAAAAAGAAAAATATCTTATCTATGGCTATCTTTTCCTTACGGGCAAATCAAGTTCGCGCGGCAAAAATAACGAATTTTTAACTCCGCTTTTATATGCGCCTTGTACTCTCAAACGTGAAGGTACGAAAATATCTTGTACCCTTCAAGAAGAAGTGCTTTCATTAAACACCGGAGCCTTAACGCAGCTTGTGAAAAGCGAAGACGAGGCTGAGGTGGATGCGATGTTTGCCGGGCTTTTGGATGTTGTTCCTGATTTACCTTTAACGCAAGAAAGTTTGGATATTTTTCTTACGACGCTCCATGCTCTTATTCCGGAACTTAAAGACGATGAAGATTATAATAAAGCCGCTGAGAGTTTTTACAGCGAGAATTACGACGAGGTTTTTAAAGAAAGCGATGAAGATTCTGACTTTGATTCAATTGATGAAATGTCCAAAACGCCCAAAATCAAGGTTGAAAAGCTTGTATTGGATAGAACTCAGGCTATAATTTTAACCAAACGCCCGACAGTAACGGCGGGAGTTTTGCACGAACTTACTCAAATCGGTGAAAAATCTAGCGGAGTAATCAGGGAAAACACCCTGAACGTTATAAATCAAGAATATCTCGCATCAAGCGGCAAAGTAAGTCAAAAAATCAAAGAAAGCACGGGCGAATTTAAAGATTTCTTCCCGATAACCCCGCTATCTTTGAGTGATAGTCAGGAAGATGTTATTAAAAAAATCGAGGAAAATGATTTTCTCGCGGTTTACGGCCCACCAGGGACAGGCAAAAGCCAGACTATAGTTAATCTTGTGTCGCATTTAATTGCCAAAGAAAAATCGGTTCTTGTTGTAAGCCGTATGGATAAAGCAATTGATGTTGTTGCGGATAGATTAAACGAACTCAATGCGCCATATCTTGCGCTAAGGTGCGGCAGGGCGAATTATCAGAAACAATTAAATTTCCAGCTTCAAGACCTTCTTTCAAACAAGGTGGATCTTGATTTTGGCTTTGAAGATGCGGTCTTGGTTGATGTTAAAGACATGGAAAGTCTTTTGGGTGAAATTAGGCGCCTTGAAGATTCTGTTAATAAAATTATCAAACTGGAAGAAGCTTATAGTGAACTTGAAGTAGAAGAAGCTGAAAGCAGGCTTGCAATAGGCGAATTGCGCTTTATTCAAAAACGCCTGAAATTGGGTGAAATAAATACACTGAGAAAAGCTCTTGAAGATGCGGCCGCTAAGGTGGAGCGCCAGCTTAATTTCTTTGAAAAAATTAAACTCAACTGGGATTTGGGCAAAATTAAAAAAACGCTCGGTTTAAAAAATGTTGATAACGATGAAATGTTTGCGCGCCTGGGGGTTGAACTTGATTGCGAGGAACTTACTGCAAAGCTTCTGGATACTGAAAATAAAATTTATAAAATCGGCAATTTGCAGCAAATTTTGAAAAAAATAGCCACACTTAAGGCAAAACAAAAAAATCTTGCTGTGGATATTTTAAAAAACAAGCGCCGAAAAGCGCTCAAGGATCTGCTTTGCGACCAAACAAAAAGACAGCGTTTAATTGTTCATTCGCGCTCTTTGGTTTCCAAAAAACAACACCTTCAAAACCGCCTTCTTGAAAAAGAAGATTTTAAACCGCTTTTGGCCGCTTTCCCTTGCTGGTGCGCCACAACCTATGCTATTTCAAATTCAATTCCTCTAAAATCGGGAATGTTTGATGTTGTAATTATCGACGAAGCCTCGCAATGCGATATTGCAATCTGTTTTCCTGTTTTGTATCGTGCCAAAAAAGCAGTTATAGTGGGCGATGACAAGCAATTGCCGCATTTGTCATTCTTGGAGAAAGCAAAAGAGCAATCTTTCTTAAACCAATACGGTATTGAAGACAAATATCAGTTAATGTGGCGTTTTCGAACCAATTCAATGTTCGATTTAGCCAACTACTATTCAACTTCGCCCGTTTTATTGGACGAACATTTCCGTAGCACCAAGCCTATAATCGAATTTTCAAGCAACGAATTTTATGGCGGCAGAATTAAAATTATGAAGCCTTATTTATCTTGTGGCGGCGCAATTGAAGTTGTGACGGTGCAAAACGCTAAAGTTGATTTCGACGCGACAAGAAACCCGGTTGAAGCCGAAGCGCTGCTTGCAAAATTAAGAGATATTATTGCGGAGGATAATCTTAACGAGGGTGGAAAACCTGTTTCCATAGGCATTGTAAGCCCGTTTCGCGCACAGGTAGATTTAATCAAACGCGATATTTTGCGCGAGTTTGATGGTGAAACAATTTTAAAACACCAGATCGAAGTCGGCACAGCGCATACATTCCAGGGTGATGAAAGAGATATAATGCTTGCAAGCTGGGCCATTGCGCCTAATTCAAAGCCGCAAAGTCTTATGTTCCTTCAAAAACCTAACCTTTTTAATGTCGCGATCACCCGCGCACGCAAAAAAATCATTAACTTTATTTCGCGCGATGTGAGCGCTCTTCCCGTGGGTTTGTTGCGCGATTATCTTGAATATGCCCGTGCCTACGGTCTTGAAGTGCAAAATAACACTTTCAAAAACGAATTTGAAAAAGAAGTTTATCGTGAAATTAACAAAGTTTTGTTTGAACAAGGCGGCGATTTTAAGGTATATTCAGGAGTTGAAGCGGGCAGTGTGAGTGCCGATATAGTTATTGAAACAAACGGCAAACGTATTGCAATCGAGTGTGACGGCGAAAAAGATACCACATCTTCGCGCATTAGCCCTGCTAAAAAACAAGCAATTCTCGAGCGTTGCGGTTTTAAAGTTGTTCGCGTTGTGAAGCGCGAGTGGCACTTGAGCAAACAGGTTCCTCTTGATAGAATATTGGCATGCATTTAGATAATTTGAACAGGTATGCCAAATCTCTTGAATTTGACAAGATTTTAGAAAAACTTTCTGCCTGTGCTTCAACGCCTTTGGGGGTGGAGCGCTGTTTGGCTGCCCAAATATATTTCGGCAACAACGAAAAAATTGAACACGAAATTGAGTTGACTGCCCAAGGACGCAAGGTTTTGGATGATTTAGGCGCTTCCTCGTTTGATAGAATTGAATTTATATCTGATTTTGAAAATGTCTTAAAAGCCCATAAACTAAGCGCGCAAGAGATTTTCGAAGGTGCAAGAACCCTTCGCACGGCGCGCATTGTGAAAAACTTTCTTTCGCGTTTGAATGAAGGTGAATTTGCCTTGTTGAAAGCGTTTGCGGCAAATTTATATAGTGCGCCCAAACTCGAAGAGCGAATTTTTAATACTTTTGACAGCAGTTTGAATGTGGTCGAAAGCGCAAGTGATACCCTCAAAAGCCTTTATAATTCAAAGCGTGACAGTGAAGCGAATTTAAAAAGGAAAATCGGAGAACTTTTGTCGAATTCCGATTTTGTTAATTGTCTTCAAGATACAATCTGGACAAAACGCACTGAACGCGTGGTTTTTCAGGTCAAGGCGCCTTTTAAAAACAAAGTTGGCGGAATTATACACGACACCTCTTCAAGCGGCCAGACGTTTTTTATTGAGCCCAAAGAGCTTGTGCCTTTAAACAATAAGCTTCGTGAACTCGAAGTTCAAATTTTAGCA
>JAVBQM010000116.1:0-8981 GCA_031549065.1 Candidatus Gastranaerophilales bacterium
AACCTATTTTTCTTAAATTTATTGAAAGTAAAAACAGGGAAGACAGGGTTAACGACCTGCAAAAATCGCTTTACAACATTTCAATTTTATATAATATCTCGCAAGCCGTTAACTTTATTGATGACTTAAAAAGGCTTTTACAGGTAATTTTATCAAAAGCCCTCACAACACTTGAAGCCGAAAAGGGTTCTTTGATGCTTTATGATTACTCCCTGAACGCTCTTCAGGTGAAAGTTGTTTACGGTTTGCCGGATAAAAAAACAGAAGATGCGATAAACAACGGAACAATGGCGTGTTCCGCAATCAAAGCAGGTGAAGGAATCGCGGGAACCGTGTTTTTAGAAAAGAAAGCTATAATCACAAACCTCGGTTCATCTGACCCAAGGTTTAGCAGAAAAAATAATGCGCTTACTTCAACAAAAACCCTATTATGTGTGCCTTTGATTGTAAAAGGTGAAACAATCGGTGTTATAAATATCAGCAACAAACTCCATGATAAACTTTTCAATCAAAGAGATTTGGAATTTATGTCGTCACTTGCCAACCAAGCAGCGATTGCGATTGATAACGCCAAACTTTACGAGCTAGCCACAAAAGACGGTCTCACAAAACTCTATATCTACCGCCATTTCTATGTTTTGCTTGAAAATGAAATTCGCCGTTGCGTCCGCTATAAACATAAAATGTCTTTAATAATGCTTGATATTGATAATTTTAAAAATGTTAACGATACTTACGGACACCTTATAGGCGATACCATTTTAAGAGAAATTTCTTCGACAATTTCGACGGTTATAAGAAAAATAGACACTCCTGCGCGCTATGGTGGTGAAGAATTTGTTATAATTCTTCCCGAAACCAATAAACACGAAGCGCTTATTATTGCCGAAAGATTACGTGAAAATATCGCCCAAATCGTTGTTGAAACAAGCAACGGAACCAAAATTTCACCTACTGCAAGTTTAGGAATAGCGCAATACCCCGTTGACGGCATGGACGCTAAAACAATTGTAGCTAACGCAGACATTGCGCTTTATTATTCAAAACACCACGGCAAAAACGTTGTTTCAATTTTCAGAGAAGAAGGCTCTATTTTGGGGAAAGATTTAAAACCATCCGACGAGGAAAACTAAAGTGGAAGACGCCAAAAGACTTGAATTACAAAATAAGTTTTTGACAAAACTCGGCAAAGAAAACCTTGAGAGAATTTCAAACGTCGAGGTTAATTTGTTTGCCGAATTCGGCACCACAAAAGTTCCTTTAAAATCTATTTTAGAATATGAAACAGGAACAATCATTCAGCTTGATAAAAAAAGCTCTGACCCTGTGAATATTTACGTCGATAAAGTTCTGGTTGCTAAAGGCGAAATCGTTGCGGTTAACAAAAATTTTGGGGTTAAAATAACCGAGATTTTGACCTAAATTGCCATATTGTAATGCGGAACCTTTAATGTTATAATTTCTAAAGTAAAAACAAAGGACGACTCTTGTCGTCCTTTTGATTTAAAAGGCGACAAGGATGAAAGAACACCTCAACAAAAGAGAAATAATTGAAAAACTCACGCCCGTTGTGGAAAATACCGCAATGCGCCATGACCTTATTCCTCTTGAAATCAGTTTGGAAAAAGAAAATGACCACTGGTTTTTGCGTATTTTCATTTATTGCCCCCACCACCCGGTTTCTCACCAAGATTGCACTAATATCACCCGCGGTTTGGGTGATTACCTCGATGAACTCATTCCGTTTAAATACTATCTTGAAATTTCATCGCCCGGGGTAGACAGAAAACTTAAAAGCGAGCGCGAATACCTCATTTTCAAGGGTAAAGATGTAATTGTGAAAGTAAAAGAACGAATTGATGAGGGCGAAAAGAAATTTGAAGCCAAAATTTTAGATTATAACCCCGGTTTGGGATTAAAAATTTTAAAATATGATACAGGCGCGGAGCATACAATTCCGCTTGAAAATATTTTTAGCGTAAGATTAAACGACAAAGGAGAATAAGAATGATTAAAATTGGAACGGCGCTGTTTGAAGCAGCGGAACAGTTGGAAAAAGAAAAAGGTATTTCAAAAGATGTTTTAATAAGCGCACTTGCTGACGCGCTTGTGGCAGCCTATAAAAAACAAATTCGCGATAAAGAGGCTGAAAATATTGAATCAATTTTGGACGAAGAAACAGGCGAAATCGGCGTTTTTAGGACAAAAGTTGTTGTGAAAACAGTTGAAGATGAAGACACTCAAATTTCACTTAAAGACGCTAAAGAAATCGATGAAGATGTTGAGCTTGAAGACGAAGTTAAAATTGAAGTAACACCTGATGATTTTGGAAGAATCGCAGCGCAAAGTGCGAAACAAGTTATCACGCAACGTATCAGAGAAGCAGAGCGCAAACTTATTCTTGATGAATTTATGTCTAAAAAAGGCACACTTATTACGGGTATCATCCAGCGTAAAGACGAGCGCAATAACGTTATTGTTAACATTGGTAAAACCGACGCGATTATGCCGCCGCGCGAACAATTGCCTCGTGAATTCTACAAACCCGGAAACCGTATCAGAGTATTTGTTTTGAACGTTAAAGAAACTCAGCGCTTGCCGCAAGTTATTGTGTCTCAGGCGCACAGCGAAATCGTTCGTGAACTTTTTGAACTTGAAGTTCCCGAAATTGAAGACGGCATTGTTGAAGTTAAATCAATCGCGCGCGAAGCGGGCTTTAGAACAAAGCTTGCTGTTTGGTCAAATGACCCGTCGGTTGATTCCGTTGGTGCTTGTATCGGGCCTCGCGGTAGCAGAATTCAAACAATTGTAGGTGAATTGAAAAATGAAAAAATCGACATCGTAAGGTGGTCACCGGATCCTGTTGAATTTATCGTTAACGCGCTTTCACCGGCAAGAATCCTTTCTGTGGATATTCTGGTTGATACAGAAGAAGCCAAAGAAGCGTTTGTAATTGTTCCTGATGATCAACTTTCACTTGCTATCGGTCGCGAAGGTCAAAACGTACGTTTGGCGCACCGTTTATGCGGCTGGAAAATAGACATTAAGAGCGAAACTCAAGCTGCAGCGCTTGAAGAAAAACGCGAAGCTGAAATGTTAGCAAGAAAAGCCGAAGAAGCCGCTAAAAAGGCTGCCGAACCGGTTGTTGAAGAAGTAGTGGTGGTCGAACCAACCGCGGAAGAAAAAGAAGAAAAACCAAAAAAAGCTCCCGCTAAAAAAGCAGCTGAGAAAAAAGAAGTGGCCGAAGAAAAACCTGTGAAAAAAGCGGCGACAAAAGAAAAAGCTCCCGCTAAAAAGCCTGCGACAAAAACCGCAAAACCGGCAACAGAAAAGAAACCGGCTGTGAAAAAACCGGCGGCTAAAGCTGCTGAAAAGCCCGCTAAAGCTGCGGCCGAGAAAAAAGCTCCGGCTAAAAAACCCGCGGCAAAAAAATAGCATTATCCTAAAAAATTTATCTTCAAAAGCCTTGTGTTATTAATACAAGGCTTTTGAAGTATCAAACGGGCATATCTTGATAACAGATTTCATAAAGACTGGCATTCTATGTTAAAATAGTTCTATGCTAAAAGTTATTGTGGTCGGTTACGATAAAATGCTCTCGTCCCTTGTTTCAGGTGCGCTTGAATCGGGCCATAAAGTTGTGGGGGTCTTGAGGTGCGACAGATACCGCATTCCTGCGCCCTTGTTGTTTATTAAAGATATTTTTGCGCCTTCAATTGACTTATCATTTATAAAAAGCTACAGTATTTACGATATTAAAGCGAATAGCGTCAATTCAAAAGAATTTAAGCGTGAATTTAAAAAACTCGGGGCAGATATAATTCTTGTCGGTTCCTGGGGCGAAAGATTTAATAAATCCGTTTTGGATATGCCTGAACTTGGCTGCGTGAATTGTCATCCTTCTTTATTGCCACAAAATCGCGGTCCGAATCCTTATTTTTGGGCAATTTATCAGGGTAAAAAGCGCACAGGCGTGACGTTTCATCTAATGGATGAGGGTTATGATACGGGTAAAATTCTGGCTCAGGCAGGTATTGAAATTGACGAAAATATGAACGCAGGCGAATTGAAAAATAAACTTTGTCAGGTTGCGAAGCTAATGATAGGGCCACTTTTAAGCGAACTTGAGGGCGGTATTGTTGTTCCTATACCGCAAGATGAAAGCCAAGCCAGCTATGAAAAAGCTTTAGAGGCGGGAAACGTCCTTATTGATTTTGACCACAGCCTTAAAGATGTTAAAAACCACATACGCGCACTTTTGGGAATACAGAGACCCTATTGTAAAATTGACGGGTTTTTTCACAAAATAACGAATTATGCCGAATTTAACGGAGAGAAGCAATTCAAAAAAAGCCGTATTTTCGGCTGTTTGGACGGGAAATTGGAAGTTGAAATCTCCTGATAAAAAATTTAATATAAAAAATACAAAAGTCATTCAGGCGCCGCTTGCGGGGATTTCAGACATAATTTATCGCACCCTTGTTCGCAAAAGCGGCTCAAAATGCCTTTTGACAACAGAAATGTTGTCATCTGAAGCTTTGAGCACTCAACCAAACCCGCCCATTGCGCAGTTTTGTGAATCGGAACACCCTCTAAGTTTTCAAATTGTTGGCCATAAACCGCATTTAATGGCCAAAGCGGCTAAATCTCTTGAAGAAAGGGCGAGCACCATTGATTTAAACTTTGGCTGCCCGGTTACAAAAGTGGTGAAAAGCGGGGACGGTTCAGCGATGATGAAAACACCGGAACTCGCTGTGGATATTGTAAAAGCGATTAAAAATGTCGTTGAAATTCCACTGAGTGCGAAGTTTCGACTCGGCTGGAGCAGTGAAAATGAAAATTTTATTGAATTTGCGACGGTGCTTGAGGAGGCGGGCGTTGATTTTGTGACTATTCACGCTCGAACCCGTGCGCAAATGTATGGCGGGTGCGCCGATTGGGAAAAAATTGCAAAACTTAAACAGGCTTTAAAAATTCCCGTTTTTGCAAACGGCGATATAAAAAGCGTTGAAGATGCGCGCGATTGCCTTAAGCTCACGGGCGCTGACGGTGTGAGCATAGGTCGGGGCATTATGGGCGATTTCACACTACCTTTCAGAATAGAAAAATTCATTGAAACAGGAGAAATTTTACCCCCACCGCCTTTGGCGCAAAAAATAGAAATGCTCAAAGAGCACACACGTTTAGAAATGGAAAAAATGGGCGCGCTGAACGGAATAAAATTTATGCGCAAATTTTATTCTTTTTATATAAGCGGCGTCAGAAATGCTTCAAAATACCGCCAGGTGCTTGTGACACTTGAAGATTATGACAAAATAGAGAAAACTTTAAATGAAATATTGGCTATACATTCTTCTGACTGAGCGAAACACGCTCTATACAGGCATTTGTACCGACATCGAAAAGCGCTTTCAGGCTCATCTTGACGGTATAAAAAAGGGTGGTGCGAAGTACACCAGCGCAAATAAACCGGTCGAAATCCTTTATAAGTGTGAGTTTGAGAATAAATCTTCCGCTTTAAAGGAAGAAATGCGAATTAAAAAACTTCCGCGTATGAAAAAGCTTGAATTGTGCGGGATTGACCTTGATTTTTGTCCGTGTTATAAAAGTAGCACAAGACAACAAAAATTTGATAAAGGTGGTGAAAATTAATGCCTGAAATTCGAGTAAGAGAAAACGAAAATATCGAAAGTGCGCTAAAGCGTTTTAAGAAAAAAATCCAAAAAGCGGGGATTTTGTCTGAAATTAAACGCAGAGAGACTTATGAAAAACCTTCTGTAAAAAGAAAACGTAAGTCAGAAGCGGCTCGTAAACGTAAAGCTTAGAAAGCGTGAGCCTTGTGTGGAGCCGAAAGGCGGGACCGTACAATGGCGACGTAGGACAATCGAGCCCTTGGGGCGAGATGCCCACAGGAGCAATAATTGAGGGGCGGCAACGCCCCTTTTTAAAATTTAGGGGGTAAAAATGGCAAAAGATTGTAGTTTTGACGTAGTTTCGGAATTCGACAAACAAGAGCTGGTGAACGCAGTTGACCAAACAAAGCGTGAATTAATCAGCAGGTTTGATTTGAAAGATTCAAACTCAGATATTGTTTTAGACGCAGATAAGTCAATAACCATAACTACTTCAGATGATATGAAGCTTAGAAATATTCTAGATATTTTGCAGTCAAAACTTGTTAAAAGAGATTTAAGTATCAAAATTCTTGACCCGCAAACCATTGAACATGCTCTTGGCGGTAATGTTCGTCAGGTTTTTAACCTTAAAAAAGGTCTTACGGTTGAACTTGCTAAAAAAATTGTTGCTTTGATTAAAGATTCAAAAATTAAAGTGCAAGGTTCTATCCAAGGCGACCAGGTGCGTGTTTCCGGCAAAGACAAGGACGATCTTCAGACTGTAATTAAATTCTTGCGCGAACAGGAAGACGCGTTGGATGTTCCTTTACAATTTACAAATTATCGATAGGTCGGGCTATGAGTGCTGAATTTTTGAAAAATACAGGCGTGGTTTTCAACTCTGAAATTGAAGGCGCGAAAGAGCTTGCCCAAAAAATTGCTGCGAAATTCACAGATGCCAAAGTTTTCCCGACAAGTGAAAAAAGAACCATGGAAACCCCCAGCTTTGTTATTGTTGTGGGTGGTGATGGCACACTTTTAAAGGCTGCGCGTTATTATGCGCAATTCAATATTCCGATTTTCGGTTTCAATATGGGTCGCTTAGGTTTTTTGGCGCAAGCAAAACCTGATGAAGTTGATTATGTTTTTGAAAAAATCAGTGCGGGTGAGTTTAGAGTTGAAGACAGGATTATGCTTGAAACCCTTGTGGATGGAGTGCCTCAAGTTGCACTGAACGATTTTGTGATTAAAGGCGCGACTTTTTCTCGTACATCTACACTTGAACTTTACATTAATGATAGCTTTGTTTCAGGATATCTTGCGGACGGTCTGATTATTTCAACCCCAACGGGTTCCACTGCTTATACGCTTTCGGCCGGAGGCCCTGTTATAAGCCCTGATCTTCCTTGTCTCACTATTGTGCCGATTTGCCCTCATACCTTGAATGCGCGACCTTTGGTTATTGGCGCGGATGAGAAAATTCGTGTGAAGTTGAAAGACGAAGCGGGTGTTGCTTATAAAATTACGGCGGACGGGCAAAAGGGCGTGGAGATTGCGCATGAAGTGCTGATTCAAAAAAGCTCCATGAGCGCAAAACTTTTGTTGTTAAATAAAGACCCAAAAGGGGATTCATTTTATACGGTTTTAAGGGAAAAACTGCACTGGGGAAAAGCACCTGAAAAGTAAACAATAAATGATAAAAAGCCTCTACATCAAAAATTTTATATTAATTGATGAGCTGAAACTCGATTTTGAAGCGGGTTTTAATGCCATTTGTGGTGAAACGGGCGCGGGCAAAAGCATTTTGATTAAAGCCATTGACACTGTTTTGGGTGCGAAAATCACCAAAGACGCGATAAAAAGCGGCGAAAGCACTGCTCTTGTTGAGGCAATTTTTGATGATTACGGAAACGAAGTTGTCGTGTCGCGCGAAATGACCGCAAGCACAAATAAATTCAGGGTGGATGGCGCTCTTGTAAATATTGAATATATCAAGGAATTGAGCGAAAAATTAATCGATATTCATTCTCAGCACCAAACTTATACTTATTTACAGAAAAAATTCCACATTCAATTACTCGATGAATTTATCAGCGCGAATTCAAGGGAATGCGCTGATGGTGCCCGCTCGCGCTCCCAATTCAAAGACGATCTGGCCCAATTTGAAACGGATTTTTTAGAATCAAGACAAATTAACGCTAAAATTGAAAAAATTGAGCAAAATAATAGCGAAAACGCTACCCGTGCTGAATTTTTGAAATTTCAAATTAATGAAATTCAAAGCGCCGAAATTCTTGAAGGGGAAGAAGATACTCTTCGCGCCGAACTTGAAATTTTATCGAATGTGACCGAACTTAAAGAAAATTCTTATGCAGCTTTTTGGGCATTGAGCGGGGACGATTCTTCAATTTCCGGGGCTTTGTCTAAAATTCAAACAGTGATTTCACGGGCGGTGACATCTGATAAAAAACTTGTGCAAATTGAAGAAAGTTTTATTGAAGGCGTTGAGAATTTGAAATTTTGCGCGGACGAACTTCGCCGCTACAACGAAAATTTAAACGATGACCCGCAAAGGCTTGATGAAATTAACGAACGATTAAGCCTCATTGAGAAATTAAAACGAAAATATGGCAACATCGACGAAGCGCTTGAAAAATTCAGCACGGAATTAAAAGAAATCGAAGTCGATACAAATGAATTGAATGAACTAAGAATCAGACAGGATGAACTCTCGGGCATTTTAAAAGAAACTTCCGCCATAATAAGCGAAAATCGCCAAAGTTATGCACAAGAATTGTCGGGAAAAATTCTCGGGGAATTGAAAAAGCTTGAGTTAGAACATTCGAACTTTGAAATCCGCGTGACGCCGACCCAAATGAATAAAAAAGGAACGGATGATGTTGAATTTTTAATTACCACAAACGTCTCGCAGCCTCTGGCGCCATTGACAAAAGTAGCTTCGGGCGGTGAATTGTCGCGCGTTATGCTCGCGATTAAAACGGTTTTTGCAAATCAGGATTCTTCAAAAGCGATTATTTTCGATGAAATTGATACGGGAATTTCCGGTCGCACTTCGCAAGCTGTTGCAACGGCTATAGCCGATCTTTCAACCACAATTCAGATTTTTGCGATTACTCACCAACCGATTATTGCTTCAAAAGCCAAAAACCTTTATTGGGTTGAAAAAACACAGGGCGGGCAAGAAACGAAAGTGCGCGCTGAAAAACTTACCGAACAACAAATTCCTCGCGCTTTGGCGCAGTTAGCTTCGGGCGAAATCACAGAAACCTCGCTGACTGTTGTGAAGGATTTGCTCAACTTATAATTCTAACATATCCCCGAACTAAATTCTTTTGCGTCGAATTG